>JBHAQX010000149.1:0-2573 GCA_041830595.1 Evtepia sp. | reverse complement strand
TTCTCCATGTACTCACTCATATCGATACGGATCAGGTTCTTTTCGCTGTCAAACAGGGCCTCGGCCAAGGTCTTGGCCAGCTCGGTTTTGCCCACACCGGTGGGACCCAAGAATAGGAATGAGCCAATGGGTTTATTGGGGTCGGCAATTCCCGCGCGGGAGCGCAAAATGGCCTGGGCCACCAGGCGGACCGCCTCATCCTGTCCAACCACCCGCTCGTGGAGAAGGTCCTCTAAGTGGAGCAGCTTTTCCCGCTCCCCCTCCATCAGGCGAGACACCGGAATCCCGGTCCAGCGCTGAATGATCCGGGCAATCTCCTCTTCCGTCACCTTATCCCGCAGGAGTCCGCCGGACTTCTTCTGATTGGCGATCTCTTCCTCCGCCTCTAAGGCCTGCTTGAGCTGAGGAATTTTTCCATACTGCAGTTCGGCCGCCCGGTTTAGATCGTACTCCCGCTGGGCCTGCTCCAGCTGTACATTCAGCTCCTCCAGTTCCTCACGCAGCTTTTGTACCTTTCCAATGGCTGCTTTCTCATTCTCCCACTGGGCCCGCTTGGCGGCAAAGTCCTCTCGCAGCTCGGCAAGCTCCTTCTGCATCTCTGCAAAGCGTGCCTTGGAGAGCTTGTCGCTCTCCTTTTTCAGGGCAGCCTCTTCAATCTCCAGCTGGGTGATCTTACGAGAGACAATGTCCAGCTCCGTGGGCATGGAGTCAATCTCCGTGCGGATCATGGCACAGGCCTCGTCCACTAGGTCAATGGCCTTGTCCGGCAAAAAGCGGTCAGTGATGTAGCGGTTGGAGAGGGTGGCCGCCGCAATGATGGCCCCATCCTGAATCTTCACTCCATGAAAGACCTCATAGCGCTCTTTCAGTCCACGCAAAATGGCGATGGTATCCTCCACCGAGGGCTCACGCACCATAACGGGCTGGAAGCGGCGCTCTAAGGCCGCATCCTTCTCAATATACTGGCGGTACTCGTTGAGGGTGGTGGCGCCAATGCAGTGCAGTTCCCCACGGGCCAAGAGGGGCTTTAGGAGATTGCCTGCATCCATGGCTCCTTCGGTTTTTCCTGCCCCAACAATGGTGTGCAGCTCGTCGATAAAAAGGATGATGCGCCCCTCGGACTTCTTCACCTCATTGAGAACGGCCTTTAGTCGCTCTTCAAACTCTCCCCGGTATTTTGCACCTGCGATCAGGGCACCCATATCCAGGGCGAATACGGTTTTATCCTCCAGGGATAGGGGCACGTCCCCTTTTACAATACGCTGGGCAAGCCCTTCTGCAATAGCGGTTTTTCCGACCCCCGGCTCACCAATGAGCACCGGGTTATTCTTGGTCTTGCGGGACAGGATACGAATGACATTGCGAATCTCATCATCACGCCCAATGACCGGGTCAAGCTTATTGCTTCTGGCTCGCTCTACCAGATCGGTGCCGTATTTTTTCAGTGCGTCGTAGGTGCCCTCTGGGTTGTCCGATGTGACCCGCTGGTGACCACGCACAGCGGATAGGGCCTTTAAGAGCCCCTCTTTGCTGACGCCATAGGTTTTCAGCAGGCCGGAAAGTTCTCGCCCTGCTGTCTCCATCAACCCCAGCAAGAGATGCTCTACGGAAATGTACTCGTCTTTCATCTCACCGGAGAGTTTTTCTGCCCGACTCAGGGTCTTATCCAGCTCTTGGGACAGATAGATGCGGCTTGCCCCAGATACCTTGGGCAGGCCCTGTATGGCTTGGATCGCTGCCCCCTTGAGGGGGACCGGAGACAGCCCCATGGCCGCCAGCAACTGGCTGGATAGTCCCTCTTCGTCGTCCAAAAGAGCAGCAAACAGGTGCATCTGCTCCACCTGGGCATTGCCATATTCCTTGGCCAAAGACTGGGCCAGACCCAGTGCCTCCGCCGATTTTTGTGTTAACTTTTCAGGGTTCATTGAAAAACCTCCTTTTCGCAGGAGTAGGGCGCCGAGAATTTATCTCGGCACCCTTTCCCTGCTGTATATCGTTGCGTTTACTGTAAGCGATTCTACTTGTTACTGAATGGCAATCCGACGGCTCTCGGGCAAGGCAGGCTGGGCCTTTGGCAGGCGAATCTTCAAAATGCCATTTTCATAGCTGGCATCGATTGCATCTTCTGCAATGCCGGACACATCGAAGCTCCTCACCACAGAACTATAGCGGCGTTCTTTGCGGATGTAGTTTCCTTTCTTGTCCTGGTCACCAGTCTCCTCTTTGTGCTCGGCACGGATGGTGAGAATACCCTCTTTCAAGTCCAGTGAAATATCTTCCTTCTGATAGCCGGGAAGCTCTGCCTCTAAGAGATAGGCATTGTCTTCATCACGAATATCCGTGCGGAAGGCAGGCAAGTCCATGGGGCTGTGGGAAAACAAACGATCAAATACATCGAACACATTGTCCTCACGGCGGGTAAACGGCATCATTCCAAACATAGTAAGCTCTCCTTTACATTTTAAATTTTTGTGGTGCGCCCCTACACAAGATTTGTCTGTTTTTGTCACTTCTTAATATAAAGTGCTAGATTAATCCGTGATGGGTGGGTGTTTCCCTCTGTTCGTTTTCCA
>JBHAQX010000148.1:0-2594 GCA_041830595.1 Evtepia sp. | reverse complement strand
GGAAAACGCCTTTCACTCTGCCACGACTGAGGGCAGAGCGGCCTTTGGCGACGGCGCTGTCTACCTGGAAAAGTATATTTTCCCCGCCCGCCACATCGAAATGCAGATTATGGTGGATGAAACGGGGCAGATTCTCTGCCTGGGCGAGCGGGACTGCTCCGTCCAACGCAACCACCAAAAGCTGGTGGAGGAATCTCCCTCCCCTGCTGTCTCTCCCGCGGTGCGAGAGGATATGGTGCGACAAATCACCAAGGCCATGTCAACCATCGAGTACCAGGGTCTTGGCACCTTGGAGTTCCTCCTGGACAAAGAGGGGAACTACTACTTCATGGAGATGAATGTGCGCCTTCAGGTGGAGCATACAGTCACCGAGGCTCTGACCAGTATTGACCTGGTTAAGTGGCAAATTCGCATTGCCGCAGGGATTCCCCTAAACTTTTCCCAGGAATCCATCTCCCTGTCCGGCTGCTCCATCGAGTGCCGCATCAACGCCAAGGCACCGGGTACCGTGGAATTTCTCCACATTCCAGGCGGCCCCTTTGTCCGTTTTGATACCTACTTGGCCGTGGGCTCTGTCATTTCTCCAGCCTACGATCCTCTCCTGGGCAAGCTGATTGTCTATGCTGGCACCCGGGAGGAAGCCCTGCGCAAACTACAAGCCGCTCTTTGCGAGCTGGTGATCCAGGGTGTTCCTAATAATACAGAAGAGCAGCTGGATATTGTCAGTGACAGTCGCTTTCAGTCCGGCAACTATGCCCTTGACTTTTTCACACAGTGAGGTGAATCATTATGCCATCCTTTCCTTTTTTGCTCAAAGCCAAAAACCCTCTGGAGCAGGGCGGACGCAGTTCCATTCCCGCCATGCCCAGTGAGCACGATTCCGAGCTGACCCAGCAGTGCCCAAACTGCCACCAGCAGACCAGCCTGAGCCAGCTTTGGGCGGACTTCTATACCTGCTCCTGTGGCCATCACTTTCGCATTCGTGCGGCCCAGCGCCTGCGGCTTCTCTTGGATTCCGGTTCTTATCAGCCGGAGTTTGACGGCATTCTTACCTGCGATCCTCTGGAGTTTCCCGGGTATCAGAAGAAGATTGAAAGCACGCAAAACGTATCCGGCGGCGAAGAGGCCGTTCTCTGCGGCAGAGGCACCATTGGTGGCTCTCCCTGCTGCATTTTTGTCATGGATCCCTATTTTATGATGGGGAGCATGGGCAGCGTGGTGGGTGAAAAAATTACCCGCACCTTTGAATTGGCCACAGAGCTGGGTCTTCCTGTGGTGGGCTACACGGTTTCCGGTGGCGCCCGTATGCAGGAGGGACTGTTATCTCTGATGCAAATGGCAAAGACCAGTGCCGCTGTCAAGCGCCATTCCCAGGCCGGTCTTTTCTACCTGACGGTACTGACCGACCCCACCACCGGCGGGGTCATGGCCAGCTTTGCCATGGAGGGTGACATGATTCTTTCGGAGCCCGGCGCCACAGCCGGCTTTGCCGGCGCTCGAGTCATTGAGCAAACCGTGCGCAAAAAGCTTCCTCCCGGTTTTCAAACCGCGGAGTTTGTGTTAGACCATGGCTTTATTGATGCCATTGTTCACCGTAAGGAGCAGCCAGAAATCATCGGAAAGCTTCTTTCCATCCACCAGATTGGAGGCCAAAGCCATGAGTAACATTGCATACAACCGGGTAAAGGCGGCCCGCTCCAATCAGCGCCCCACTGGTCTCTCTTATATCAACGGTATTTTTACTGACTTTTTTGAGCTCCATGGAGACAGAGCCTTTGCCGATGACCCCGCCATTGTGGGTGGTGTGGCCATGCTGCAGGATTTGCCCGTTACTGTAATCGCCATTGAGAAGGGCAGCACAGCCAAGGAGCGCATTCGTCGTAACTTCGGAGCTCCCAACCCAGAAGGCTATCGCAAGGCCCTGCGTCTGATGAAGCAGGCAGAAAAATTTCATCGTCCGGTTATCTGCTTTGTGGATACCTCCGGTGCATTCTGCGGCATTGGTGCAGAAGAGCGTGGCCAAGGCCATGCCATTGCCACAAATCTCATGGAACTTTCTGCTCTGAATACCCCTGTCATCTCCGTCTTAATTGGCGAGGGTGGCAGTGGCGGTGCTTTGGCCTTGGCCGTTGCCGATCAGGTTTGGATGCTGGAGAACTCTATTTACTCCGTCATCTCTCCCGAGGGCTGCGCCAGTATCCTCTGGAAGGATGCAGGCCGGGCTGCCGATGCCGCAGAATGCCTGCGCCTCACCGCCCAGGATGCCTTGGAGTTTGGCATTGCAGATGCCGTACTACCCGAAACTGGCCTTGGTACCCCTCTTTTCTTCCAAAAACTTGGCCGGGCCCTCTATCAAAAGATGGGCGCTCTTTCTGCTCTCCCCTCCCAGGAGCTGCTGGGTGCTCGTTATGAGAGATTTCGCAAATTTGGTACCTTTGTGGATACCCAAGCCCTTTAACATCAAGGTTTGCTGAAATCCATGTTATTCTGCCTTACGAAGGAGTCACTATGAGCATCTATCAGAATTTTTGCCGGGAGGAATTTGACCAAACCGGCACACTCACAAGCTTTTCTTTGAACTACCCTGACAATTT
>JBHAQX010000147.1:0-5191 GCA_041830595.1 Evtepia sp. | reverse complement strand
CCGGACAACCTTCCGTACAGGAAACCGCCTGCACTCGTTCCGTGCAAACGCCTTTATCCAGGTGGGAAAGATAATCGTCCTGAAATGCGACCGACTGGTCTAGTACAAGGCGTGCCGCTTCAAAGCCAATGGCACAGTCGGCGCTCTGGTAGATAACCTTGGCCGTTTTCTGCAATAGGGCCAAATCTGAAGCGGTAGCCTCACCCTCAAGCAGCAGCTCCAACATATCTGAAAGGCGCTTTAAGCCAACCCTGCAGGGGATGCATTTGCCACAACTCTGGGCCAAACAAAGGTCCAAAAAAGCTTTGCTTTGGGCCACAGGACAGTTGCCGATGGGATAGGCATTGATCCGCTTACCAAGACTTTCATATAGCCGAGCAAGCATATCCTGAGCAGCACTGGGGCGCTCTAACTTTAGTTTACTCAATCCGATAGTCTCCTTATAACATATAAATAGAAACGACCTTACCATTGTACGATGTTTTTCTCTTCGAAGCAATATATTTGATCTGGATAGAATGCGTTTTTTACAAACTACAGGAACAAGAGCCGAGGTGAATTTCTATTTTAGAATAACTTATAGGGCAGAGTCCATGCAGCTAAAGGGAAGTAGTAACGATGCGTATCTTGCTTTTGTTGTTTCCGGCATGTATAATCAGACAGTAAATGAGAGGATTGAAATACGGCCTCGCAGTATGCCATATTTCTCCACAAACAAGCAGAAAAGGAGCAAAGTTTTGTTTGAATTGATTTCCAAGGAGGGGAGAGCTCGCCGTGGCGTGTTTCAATGTGCCCACGGGCCCGTGCAAACCCCTGTTTTTATGAATGTGGGCACCCAAGGGGCGATCAAAGGAGCCGTTTCAGCCCAGGATCTCAAGGAGATTGGTTGTCAGATTGAGCTGTCCAACACCTACCATCTTCATCTTCGTCCCGGGGATAAACTCATCAAGGAATTAGGCGGTCTGCATCAGTTCATGCATTGGGATGGCCCGATTTTAACCGACAGCGGTGGCTTTCAGGTGTTTTCTCTATCTGGTCTTCGTAAAATATCGGAGGAAGGCGTTACCTTTTCCTCACACATTGACGGGCGGCGGATTTTTATGGGTCCAGAGGAGAGCATGGAGATTCAGGCCAATCTTGGCTCCGATATTGCTATGGCGTTCGATGAATGCGTGGAGAATCCTGCACCCTATGAGTATGTCAAAGCATCTTGTCAGCGCACCTTGCGTTGGCTGGAGCGCTGCAAAGCAGAGCATAGCAGGCAACGCTCTCTGTCAGCTGCAGTGAACCCGCAGCAGATGATCTTTGGCATCAATCAGGGAGGAATCTTTCCGGACCTTCGCATTTGGCACATGCAGGAGACCGCAAAAATTGAATGTGATGGCTATGCCATCGGCGGATTGGCAGTAGGTGAGGAGACCCAAGTGATGTATGATATCATTGATGCCGTCGAAGCCTATATGCCCGTGGAAAAACCACGGTACTTAATGGGAGTAGGAACGCCTAGTAATCTCATTGAGTGTGTGGCCCGAGGGATTGACTTTTTTGACTGCGTACTGCCTGCCCGCAATGCCCGCCATGGAAAGCTCTATACCTGGAGCGGGTTTCTCAACATTAAAAATGAAATCCATAAACGTGACCCAGGCCCTATTGATCCTCAGTGTGATTGTCCGGTTTGTCGCCAGTTTTCCAGAGCATATTTGCGGCATCTCTTTGCCTCTGGTGAGATGCTTGCTATGCGTCTTGCAGTACTGCACAACCTGTACTTTTTCAATGCACTTATGTCTCAAATGCGCAAAGCTCTTGATGAGGGGAGATTTGAAGAGTTTCGGGCAGAGTATAGTCAAAAGCTAGCAGGCCGTGCTTAAAAATTTTGAAAAAAGCTTGTAAAAGATAGCATTAGCTATTATAATAATCAAATGTCTGATACTGAACATTTATTTTTGATGCTTAACTGCGGAGGGACCATACATGGACATGAATATTAATTTAATATTTATACTGATTGCTGTTGCTTATTTTCTATTGTTCTTTTTCTTCAAAATGCGCCCCGATTCTAAGCGCAAGAAGGAAAAGCAGGAGATGAAGAAAAACTTGGCCCCCGGTGACGAACTGACTATGATTGATGGCATTGTGGGAACAGTTTGTGCGGTAAAAGATGGCACAATTGTGGTGGAAACAGGTGCCGACCGTGTTCGCTTGGAGTATGCAAAATGGGCTATTTTAGAAAAAGGCATCAATGTGGCTGACGCCGCCTTAGAGGAAGCACAAAAGTGATTAAAAAAAACCTCCCCATTGGGGAGGTTTTTTGTTTGAGAGGGGAGACTAGTTCTTTGTTGTTTTTTTCCTCCGTTTGCTCATTGGGTTTGCCAGGGCTGCAATGCGTAAGCCTTCATTATCCACATGGGTATAGATTTGAGTTGTATTCAAGTTTTCGTGGCCAAGAACATCCTGCAATGTGCGCACGTCCACGCCATTTTGGAGCATGAGGGTAGCCGCAGAGTGGCGCAGTTTATGAGGGGAGTATTTGCTTGCATCCAGACCCGCCTGGAGCAAAACCTTATCGACCATTTTTTGAACCCCTCTGGTACTGATGCGGCAGTGGTTTCGGCTAATAAAAAGAGCATCCTTGTGTCCATCAGCAATCAGTTCACTGTTACGTGTCAGCAGATACTCGTCAATGGCCTCCTGACAAGCCTCATTTAGGAAAAGAATTCGCTCCTTGTTGCCCTTGCCACGAATGCGAACGGTATCATCCCGCAGGTCCGATAGATTCAGACCAACTAGTTCTGAAATACGAAGACCACAGCTTAGAAAAAGCAACAGGATGCAATAATCCCGGGCCTCAAAAGGACCTGAAACTGCATCCAAAAGCCGATTGCATTCTGATTCCTCCAAAAAATGCGGCAGGGTTTTTCTCTGTTTTGGTGAATCAATAGATGCAGCAGGGTTTACATTCATCAGGTGCATGGTTTTGGTCATATAATTATAAAAGGAACGAATGGTAGATTGCTTTCGGGCCTTGCTTTTTGCAGTAAGGCCGTGGTGCGTTCCACTGTAGCTATTTGTGCGATCAATGCCATCCCGTTTTTGAGAGAGAAAGGTCATGTACGCTAAAATATCAGAGACACTGACACTTTTGACAAACTCTAAATCAATGTCCGTGATGTCCAGTTCCTCAAAAGGTGTTTCTTGTAACGTAGGATCTCGCAGTTGTTTTAAATAGCGAAAGAACATACGTAGATCCAGAAAATATTCTTCCACGGTTTTTTTCGAGTGCACTTTAATATTCTCGTGATAAGACAGAAAGTCTCTGAGAAGCGGAAATGCCTCTCGTTGATAATCAATCGCCATAGTATCCGTCCTTTCTGCAAATAACCCCCCTGCATAAGTTCGCAAAACTGTTATTTTGCGAACCACAATACCAAGATAAGTATAGCAGCTTATCTTGCAGGATGCAACCCCTCCCTGGAACTCCTTCTGAAACAATGCTAAAAAATGATCGCCAGAGCCTCTCGGATATTGACCACGGGAATCAGCTGCAGCCCATCGGGTATTTTGTGGTCTTGCTTTTTATGCTTTTTCGGAAGCACACACTTTTTAAATCCTAATCTGCGCACCTCAGCCAAACGCTCATTTAAGCGGTCAACAGAACGCAGTTCACCTGTCAGCCCAACCTCTCCAATGGCAACCAAATCTTCCGGCAAAGGCTTATCTCGAAAGCTCGATGCCATAGCCAAGACTGTCGCAAGATCGGCTGCAGGTTCGTCCAAGGATAATCCGCCCACTACATTTAGATAGGTGTCGCAGGCTCCGATGAGCAGGCCTCCTCGTTTTTCTAATACGGCCTGTAGCAAAACCATACGGTTGTAGTCAAATCCATTGCTGGTGCGTCGGGCATTTCCGAAGCTAGTCGGAACTAACAATGCTTGTATTTCGGCCAGAATTGGTCTGGCCCCTTCCATCACACAGGTTACACAGGTGCCAGGTGCATCTTTCACCCTTCCTGCAAGCAGCATTTCCGATGGGTTTGAGACCTCACGCAGTCCATCTGTTTCCATCTCAAAGATGCCCATTTCATTCGTAGCACCATAGCGATTTTTAGCCGCACGAAGAATGCGATAGGATGTGTGCTGCTCCCCTTCAAAATACAAAACGCAATCCACCATATGCTCCAAAACCTTTGGCCCTGCAATGGACCCCTCCTTATTCACATGACTGATAATAAAAACGGTAGTCCCCTTCCCTTTTGCCAACTGCATCAGGCGCATGGTGCAATCTTTGATTTGCGAAATACTTCCAGGTGAAGAACTTGCCTCTTCGTTATAAAGGGTCTGAATGGAGTCGACAATTACAATATCTGGGGCAAGAGTATGAATATTATCGAGGAGACTCTCTAGATTGTTTTCTGCATAAATATACAAAGAATCGCCAGTAACGCCCAGGCGTTCTGCTCGCATCTTAAGCTGCTGCTCCGATTCCTCACCGGAGGCATACAGAACCTTAGCGTTACGGCAAAGGTAGGAACAAATTTGCAGCATTAGGGTTGACTTTCCAATGCCAGGCTCCCCGCCTACAAGGACCAGAGAGCCATGGACAGCGCCTCCCCCTAATACCCTGTCCAACTCTTTCAGCTCTGTTAAAAAGCGTGTTTCGGACGTAGATTCCACTTCGGCAAGCTTCTTGGGACGGGCTGACTCCAATGTTCCAATGCTGCTCCCTGACTTCGAGGTAGTTTTGCTGCCTTTTTTTGCCCCAGCAGGCTGTTCCACAATCGTGTTCCACGTACCACAGGCCGTACAGCGACCTTGCCATTTTGGCGTTTCATTGCCGCATTCCGTGCAAAAAAATACGATTTTCTGTTTCAAAATAGGGAGTTTCCTTTCTTCTGCAGGTCTAAAAAAGGCGGTATGGCGCCCTGCCATACCGCCTTTTTACTACGCTTTTCCGTCGGAGCCTAACACATGGGTGATTTTATGTTTCACTAAATCATGAATATTCTCTCGCCCTGGTTTTAGATACTGTCTGGGGTCAAAATGCTCTGGGTTTTCTGCCAAATGTTTGCGAATCCCGGCGGTCATAGCCAGACGTAGATCTGAATCTATGTTGATTTTGCAGACGGCCATGCCGGCAGCCTTGCGCAGCATCTCTTCCGGTATGCCGATGGCATCGGCAAGATTACCACCGTTTT
>JBHAQX010000146.1:0-16258 GCA_041830595.1 Evtepia sp. | reverse complement strand
GTTAGTCATTGAAACTCTCGTCAACTGCTTTGATGTGGCGTTCGTTATTCTGGTCTTGAATTTTCAATTAGGAATTAAGGAAAGTACAAAACATATACATATTTTTTTGTTTTCTGTGTTTGCCCTAGTTACCTCTGTTATATTCAATCACCTTACTGGGCAAAATGTTTCCATTGCCTTGTATGTGCTCGTTCTCTTTTTTGTGTATGCCTATCTGTTTTTGGAACACTCATTGCGTTATAAGGCATTCTGGGTCTTAGTAATTATGACCCTTAAGTACTGCGTAGCAATGCTGCTGGTGTTAATTTTAAACGCTTTTTCAAAAAATTTGAGTTTTAGTATACTGGAATCCCAAAACGCCTATCGCTTAGTTTTTATATGCGTCCTTGTTGTGATTCAGATGTTAATGCTAATCCCTCTTTTAAAAATTAAATTTCACTTTGATCAAGCGAAAGAACCCATTTTGCTTCTCTCAACCATTGCATTGCTGCTAACCTACCTATTTCTTGTTTTTGTTCAGCTTTTTAATATTGTTGGTCGCGGTGTGACTCTGAATATTTTCTTAATCACAACCATTGTTTTCTTTTTCATCAATATTGTAAATATGTACATCACATATGCTGCCCACAAAAAGCACAGACATATCTTAGAACAGGAGCTGAAAATTCAGCAAATGGAATTGAAGCTGAAAAGCCAAGATGAGTTGCTGAGCACGGTGAACAAGTTCAAGTATTACCAAGAAAATGTGACGAATAGCCTACAAACGATTTGGGCCATTGCAAAAAAGCATAAGGTGCCAGAGCTTGATCGCTGTTTGGAGGAGTTTGCAAATATAAACTTTCAGTTTGATAAGCTATTTGACACTGGAAATGATGTTGTAAATGCCGTTTTGGACGGAAAAGATGTGGTAGCAAAAGATGCCAATATTAACTTTATTGTCAAATGTGATTCCTTAGAGGATATTCCATTCGATTCTATCGACATTGGAAATATTCTTATCCATACCTTGGACAATGCCATCGAGGCCGTGTCCCAGCTGGAGGAAGGCGTTGAGCGAGTCATTGAACTCTACATTGAGGTAACAGAACGTGATTTGAGCATTCTGATTGAAAATCCCGTTGGGCAGAATGAATCAAGAAATTCAACGGAGCTTTATCGCCTCTCCTCCCCTCACAACTCTGGCATTGGCTTAAAGATCACCAAAGAAATTGTAGATAAGTACAAGGGAAGCCTGCTCATTAGCAATGAAGAGTTTTACTTTAAGGTGCTAGTTCAGCTACCATTTTTGAAATAAGTCGAGGTATATATCATGCTAGAAAAAATTGCAGGGAAACTAACCGATGGTATGATTGAGGCCGGCAGTGTACCTGCTGATGACAAGGAAATCTATGTGTACGGTTGGTCCCTGCTGATCAGTCAGGTTGCAATCTCCATCCTTATGCTTCTGATGGGGGCCATGGCTGGAGAGTTCCTGGGTAGCCTAGTCTTTATGGTCTTTTTCATTGCGCTGCGCATTTTTGCTGGAGGCTATCATGCCAGTAGTTATGGTAGCTGCTTTATATTATCTCTCTCTTTTTACGTGGTAGCTCTCATTGCCCACAAGCTTATTGGCGTTGAGTTTGTCACACCTGCTATTTTGATTTCACTAGCAGTTTCGGTTTTGATTACCTTTTTGTTTGCTCCAGTTGATCATCCGAATAAGCGACAAACAGAAGAAAAGAAGCGGCGTTTTCGAAGAATAAGCCGACTTACGGTAACGGTTATGCTTGGCATTATCCTCTGCCTACTACTGCTATACCCCCAGTCTAAGTCTTTGTTGTTATGGGCGACATTTGGAATGACTACAACCAGTCTTTCCTTAATGTATGTTGTTATTAATCCCTATAGGGAGAGAGGAGGAGACGTATGAAGCTTACAAAAAAGTTGTCCTTTATCATGGCACCCGTGGTTATGTGTGTCAGCGTTCTTGGTGCTGGACTGCTTAGCTTTCCTTATGGCCACGAGCCTAAGGTCCCCGCTAAGTTGAACCGCGACTAAGATCTAGCAAGGACAAAAAAAGCCGCCTTTCGAAAAACAGCTCTCTACTCTTTCGGGAGTATATGGCCGTTCTTTCCAAGGCGGCTTTTTCCCTATCCTAAACAGCTAAAAGCGCCTTGAGCTTCGGTGATGACCGTGTCTCAAGGCGCTTTCCTGTTTATTTTAAGTTATGTCTATTTCCAGTTTTTTCGCTCCTTGCTTTGCTGATAAAGACGCACATAACTCTCGTGTCGAGTGGGCTCAATGCCTCCGTTCTTCACGGCAGCTAATACGGCGCAGCCTTTTTCCTTTACATGGGCGCAGTCTAAAAACTGACAGTGCCCGATAAAAGGAGCAAAATCGTGAAAGCTATCTTGGAGTTTTTGAAACTCTGGCAGTTCCATTTTTTCCGCATCAAAAGCAGAGTAGCCTGGTGTATCTGCAATCAGTCCACCGTTGGAAAGAGAAAAAATCTCAATATGGCGAGTGGTATGCCTGCCCCGTCCCAACTTCTCACTTACTTCACCAACACGAATTCGATAGTCTGGATCCAAGGCATTGAGGAGGCTGGATTTACCTACTCCAGAGTTGCCTGTGAATGCAGAAACTTTCCCTGCAAGGCATTCTCGCAGCTGCTCGATCCCTAAACCAGTTTTGGCACTTGTGCAAATAGTTTGAAAGCCAGCATTTTGATAAATGCTATACAGTTCCTGGGCTTCGGCCAAATCCCACTTGTTAATACAGATAATACCCTTACAGTTTCGGCTTTCCACAATGGCAGTGATCCGGTCAATCAGGAAGGGATCTGTAGTCGGCAGGGCCCCTGAAGCAATGATTACCATTTGATCAATGTTCGCCACAGCTGGACGCTGAAACTCATTTTTCCTGGGTAAAATCTTATCTAAGTAACCACTACCATCTGGCTGAAGCAAAAACTCCACCCGATCACCCACCAAAGGGACAAGCTTTTGATAGCGAAACTTGCCACGGGCTCGACAAGTAGTAACCTGCCCACCGCGCTCCACATAATAAAAGCCGCTCATAGCTTTCATTATAATTCCCGTTTGCCTAAGTTCACTCATGAGTTAAAGTCCATTTCATACTCCTGGTACATGTCTCCATTGAAAAACACACGCACCATCTGCTTGCCTGTTCCTTCAATATCTTTAGTGAGAGAATAGTTATTGTTGGCAGTGTTGACGGACGTCTCAAATTGAACCTTTCCATCAACTGTAACTTTTACAACCACAGTCTCTCTATCAGAGGGGAGGGTTATGGTAATACTCTTCGTCTTATTAATGGGCTCTTCAGGATTTGGCTCAGGAGTAGCAGGGCCTGTGCTTACATAAATCGTAATCACAGAACCTTCTTCTACCATCTGTCCACTTGGTATGCTCTGGTAAAATACCTTCCCCGCCGCCTCAACACTATTTTCAAAGTATTCGATTTTACAGGAAAGCTTCAAGTCAGACTCCAACATCTTTTTTGCCTTTGCCTCTGTTTGACCGATTAGATTCGGCATAGCTACTTCTTTAATATCACGTCCTTTGCTGAGGGTTAGGCGCACTTCGGTACCTGGTGCAACTTGCTCACCTTCAAAAGGAATCTGAGCAACTACATTTCCTTTTTCAATCTCATCCGACGCTTCATAATCAGAGGGCCCAAGCACCAACCCAAGGCCTTCAATCTTATCCAGTGCTTCTTGATAGCTTAAGTTCGTTAAGTCAATCATTGTAATGGTATCAATGACTGGACCGCTGCTCAGGTATACAATTACTTCAATTTTACCATCACCTGGTTTAACTTTGGTACCAGCCTTGGGTGTTTGTTCAAGAATTTGGCCCAGTTCGTAGCTCTCGCTTGGTTTTTCTCCACGATTGACAAACTGGTACGTGGCCATAATTTCTGGGTTGTTTTGCACTTCTTCCAATGTCTGCCCCAAAAAGCTCTCGACCACAATACCATCATTGGGAGTGAATAAATCACTCAACAGAAACACCCACAAGAAAATAATAACACCTATAAAAAAAACAGAAACAACGCCAATAATGGGAAGCAAATTCGTTTTTTTCTGCCTAATTGCAGCGCGGCGTCCGGTTGCACTACCTGCATTTCGATTATCTTCATAGTCATAGTCGTAGTCCTCATCCTCTAAAATCGGAGCTGGGACAGGATCAGAAGAGGAGCGCCGACTGGCCGATAGTTTTCGTTCAATCTCTCCCGTGTCAATGATTTGGGTTGGCTCCTCTGCAGACATCATATCTTGATGATGTGCATAGTCAAAATTCACTTTTGGATTCTTGCGGAACTCCTCCAGGTCCCGAATCATTTCCTCTGCATTGCGGTAACGGCGATCAATTTTCGATGCCATCGCTTTCAGGGTAATGATTTCAAGGGCTTCCGGTATTTCCGGGTTTAGATCTCTTGGGGAGAGGGGAATGGAACTAATGTGCTGAATGGCAACAGAGACAGGAGAATCCCCTTCAAATGGCAGCCGCCCCGTGAGCATTTCATAGAGCACCACGCCGGCAGAGTAGATATCCGCCCGCTCATCAATATTACTCCCCCTTGCCTGTTCGGGAGAAATGTAGTGCACAGAGCCTAGGGCCTCTTGGGTAAGGGTATTCTGGGCAGCAGACATTACCCGAGCAATGCCAAAATCAGCCACACGCACGCTGCCGTCCCGCAGCACCATAATATTTTGAGGCTTAATATCTCGATGGATAATCCCCCGACTGTGGGCATGGCTAAGGGCACGCATAATCTGGGTGATATAGTGCAGTGCCTCTCTCCAGCTCAAGGGTGCCCCCTTCTTTTTCATGTATTGTTTCAGAGTAATGCCGTCAATCAGCTCCATAACAATATAGTCAAGGTCATCATTGCGACTAATGTCGTAGACAGAAACAATATTTGGATGAGAGAGCATGGCAACCGCCTGGGCCTCATCGTGGAATCTACGGCGAAACTCTGCGTCAGAGGCAAAATCGCTGCGCAAAATTTTCACAGCAACAAAGCGGTGCAGTCGATGACAATAGGCTTTATAAACCATTGCCATACCACCAACACCAATTATTTCTAGTATCTCATATCGGTTGTCGAGCAATTTACCGATGTATTTATCCATGGTAAACTCCCCTCCCTATTCCTTTTCGTCCATACGAAAAAGGATAATTGTTACGTTGTCTGAGGCTTCCCGTTCAAGGGCGATGGCCAAGAGAAGTTCGCAGGCTTCCTCGGGTGTATCCGCATGGGAAACCACACGAAAAATTTCTTCATCCGGCATCTCATTAATTAAACCGTCGGAACAGAGAAGTAACCACTGTCCTGGCTCCAGGCTGATCTCATACTGGTCGGCCTGGGCAGATCGACTGGTGCCGAGGGCACGGGTGATCAGGTTTTTTTGTGGATGTACCCGGGCCTGCTCTGGGGTCAGGTTCCCCTTTTGTACCATCGCCTCTACCACCGAGTGATCTCGAGTTAGCCGTGTAATGGTATCTTCATAGATAGAATAGGCTCGACTATCTCCAATGTTGATGAGATAGGCCTGCTCTCCATCCACAATTACACCCACTAGCGTTGTGCCCATGCCAGAACACTCTCTGTCATTGCTAGCAAGAAGAAAAATCGCCCGATTCCCTTCTTCGACTGCCTTGCGCAACGCAAGGGCGTGGGGTTCTTGTTCCTCTTTGGCGAAGTGGGCTTCCATGTTTTCTTGAAATACCTCGACGCCAATACGGCTGGCAATATCTCCAGCTTTTGCGCCACCCATGCCATCACACACAACACCACAGGCAAGTGTTTCATTCACGATATGATAATAACAGGCATCTTGATTCTGGCTACGCAAAGCACCTTTGTCTGTGATTCCGTAAACAGATATCATGTAGCATCATTCCCTTCTAAGACCCTTTAAAGCCCTCACAAGGCATCTTCCAGTGCCTTTCTGCGCAATTGCCCGCAGGAGGCAGCAATGTCGTTGCCAAGGCGGCGGCGTACGGTTACGGGCACACCATGCTCCTGTAGTCGTTTTTGAAAAGCCACCGTTCGCTGGCTGGGTTTTAGCTTACTCTCTTCCACGTGGTTCAGTGGAATCAAATTCACATGACCTGGGGCAGCTTTCAGTTGTTTGGCCAAAAGGTCTGCCTGTTCCTGTGAATCATTAACCTGGTCTATCATAGCATATTCATACGAAATTCGTCTACCCGTCTGTTGAAAATAACGGCGACAGGCAGCCAAAAGATTTTCTAAGTTGTAGGTTTTATTCACTGGCATTAGGGCACTTCTGGTTTCATCATCCGCTGCGTGGAGGGAAATTGACAAGGTCAGCTGCAAGTTTTCTTGAGCCAGGCGATCGATGCCTGGCACAAGACCACAGGTGGACAAGGAGATATGGCGCATACCAATATTCATGCCATCCGGATGATTCACCAGTCTCAAAAATTTCAGCACCTGTTGGTAGTTCTCCAGGGGCTCTCCTATGCCCATTAAGACAATGTTGGATATGGGCTCCCCCGAGTCAATCTGGGTAAAGAGAACCTGATCAATCATCTCGCCAGCGGTTAAGTCCCGCACCTTTCCCCCAATGGTAGAGGCGCAGAACGTGCAGCCCATAAGGCAACCCACCTGGGAGGAAATACAAACGGAATTGCCATGCTTATACTTCATCAATACCGTTTCAATGCAGTTTCCATCCCCAAGCTCCCATAAGTACTTAATGGTGCCGTCCTGATTGGAGACTTGCTTTTGCAGTACTGTTGGGGGCGTTAGGAAAGCGGTTTCGCTTAAGCGATTGCGTAAATCCTTGGGTAAATCCGTCATCTCCTCTATGGAGGTAACACCTCGGTGCAGCCAACGAAATACTTGTTTTCCCCGAAAAGCCTTCTGGCCCAAAGTTTCCATCAAGGTAATGATTTCATCCTGTGTCATGGACTTTAAATCCGTCATGCGTTTCTCCTTAGTTTTGCGATAAAAAAACCATCCGTATCATGGTCCTGGGGCCACAGTGTAATCTGTCCCGAGGCAATGTCGCCAAAGGGCTGGGGCAACGTAAATGGCCACAGAGTATAGTTTGAATTTTCCCTTAAAAACTGGGCGACAATCTCTTCATTCTCTTCCCTGCGCAGGGTACAGGTGGCATAGAGCAGGGTTCCCCCTGGCTTCAGATACGTGGAGAGATTCTTCAAAATATCCAACTGAATTTTGGGCAGAGCCTTCATACTATCGGGGTTTTTATAGCGTATGTCCGGTTTTTTTCGAATCACACCCAGGCCCGAGCAGGGCACGTCAGCAATAATCACATCGAAGCTTCCCTCAAACTGGGGCACATGGATGGCGGCATCCTGCACCTTTGCTTCGATACAGGTTAGCCCCAGTCGATCTCGGCCCGCTTCGATCAAAGCTTTTTTGTGGGGATAGATATCACAGGCGAGAAGTTCACCCTTATTTTCCATTAGAATGGCTGCCCCAAAGGATTTGCCTCCTGGAGCGGCACAGGCATCCAGTACCCGATCAAAGGGCTTTACTCCAGCGGCCAACACAGCCAGCTTTGCTGCGGGATCCTGCACATAGAACAGACCCTCTTTAAACGCAGAAAGCTTTTCGATGTTCCCTGTTTCCGAGAGAAGAAAGCAACCCTCCAACCAAGGGTGTGGGGAGAGAACAACCTGTTCCGCTTCAAGGGATGCTCGAAGTTCCTGGGTGCTTGCCTTTAATGCGTTCATCTGAATCGACGTGGGCGCCTGGGTATTGTTCCATTGGAGTAATGCCTCACAGCCCTTAGGTCCCAATCGATCCAAAAACAGCTGGACCAAAAATCTTGGATGGCTGTAGCGCAGGCTGAGATTCTCCACTGGGTCCTTGCTATCAAGGGAAGGTAGGTCCTGTTGTGTACGAACTACAGCTCGTAAAATCCCATTGACCATACCGGGAGCTCTGGGATTTTTGCAATACTTTTTGGTTAGGTTCACGGCCTCATTGACAGCGGCATTGGCCGGGATTTTTTCGGAAAACAAAAGCTGGTATAGAGCCAGACGCAAGTTGTCTCGCACTTTGCTCTCCATCTTCTGTACTTTCATGGTCGAGAATTTCCCAATATAGGCATCCAATAATAGTTTGTTTTGGAGTACGCCCAGCAGCAGATGAGTGGCAAGGGCCGCATCTCTGGAATCCAGCTTTTCCTTGGCTATGGCTTTTTTCAAATAGGCATTTGCCCACGTGTCCTGTTTTTCGACTGCATAGATTCCATGCAGTGCAACTTCTCTAGCGGATAGCATCGGTACCCTCACCCCCACTCTCTATATCTGAATTGGATTGCCTCTTAGATAGTCAGCTGCCAACATGCGTTTTTTCCCCTGGGCCTGCAACTCCAATATCTGCAAAACCGTTCCCTGTCCGCAGGCAATTTTTATGCCTGCATTCCCCGCCTCCAGCAAAGTGCCGGGTAGGCGCTCTGTTGGTTCTTCTAACACAGCGGTCTTAAAAATTTTGTATTCCCCTCCGGCAAAGGCAGCAACTGCACCAGGCCAAGGAATTAGTCCACGCACTTGGTTATGGAGCTCTCCTGCCGATTTTGTCCAGTCCATTGGGGACAGGGCTCGACTGAGCATCGGTGCAAAGGTAACCTCCTCCGGCTTCTGAGGAACTCGTACAGCAAGGCCCTTTTCGATTTGGTCTACGGTCTCTACAAGCAGGTTTGCACCCAGTATGGCCAGCCGGTCATGAAGCTCTTCCACCGTTTCATCTGGGCCTATTGGGGTTTCTGCCTGAATGATGATGTCCCCTGCATCCAGCTCCTTTGCCATGTGCATAATGGTAACACCCGTTTTGGTGTCTCCATTTAGAATCGCCCAGTGGATGGGAGCCGCACCTCGATACTTAGGGAGCATGGATGAATGCACATTGATGCTTCCAAACTTGGGATAATCCAGAATGTCGGTTGGTAGTATTTTACCATAGGCTGCAACCACAATGAGGTCTGGATTCAAATCCTTCACCTGAGAAAACCCGGAGCCATCTCTCAGGGTTTCCGGCTGAAACACAGGAATGCCCTGCTCCAGAGCATATTCCTTAACGGGAGGAGCCTGGAGCTTCATCCCTCGGTTCTTAGGCTTATCCGGCTGGGTAAAGACCCCGACAATTTGATGGCCAGCCTCAACAAGAGCTTTAAGGGATGGAAGGGCAAAGTCGGGGGTTCCCATAAATAAAATATTCATACCGTACTTATTCGCCTTCCTCTTCGTCGCCAATTTCATCGAGCTGATCTTCCGTATAGAGCCGCTTTGCATGTGCATCGAAAAGGGATCCGTCTAGATGCTCCAGCTCATGGCAAAAGCAACGTGCCACAATGCCCCTACCTGATACCGTAAAGAAATTCCCATCTCGGTCCTGGGCCTTTACCGTGGCCTCCATAGGCCGCTTCACATAGCCGTAAAGTCCCTTTAGGCTTAAGCAGCCTTCCAAACCATTTTGTTCGCCGCTGGTCTCGACAAGTTCAGGGTTAATCAGCTCTAAAATTTCATTGTTTTCATTGACCACCAAAACCACCCGTCTCAAAATACCAATTTGAGGAGCGGCAAGTCCTGCGCCATTGGCAGCGTTCAGGGTGTCTCTCATGTCCTCCAACAGACTGTGAAGCCTTTTATCAAAGTTGGTAACCGGGTGACTTTTCTTTTCTAATACCGGATCACCCTTCTGAATAATCTCTTTTGTTGCCACGTTTAAACTCCTCCATGTCTGTGCAAATTATCGTAAGCTATTCTATATTAGTCCATCTGATTGATGTCGGCTACAATGAAAACACCTTTTGTAGCAGGATCGGCCTGGGCCAAGCGCAAAAGATTGGCCAAATAGGCCCTGGTTTCTTTGGTGTTCTTGTGATTTAGGGTTACCTGATAGCGGTAGCGATTATTAATCTTTAAAATCCCAGCAGGTGCAGGACCAAAGACCATGGCATTCCATTCCGTATTGGCTTGCTGGCGCTGAAATTGCTCCAGGCTGCTTCGTATATTCATACAAATACGCAGGACAGCCGCCTCATCCGGCCCAGAAATCGTAATACGAAACAGGTCGCCAAATGGGGGCACGCGCCTGAGGCGCCGCATCTCCAACTCCGTCTCATAGAAGCGATCGTAGTCCTGCTTGGCTGCCAGGGTAATGACCTCATGCTCGGGGGTAAAGGTTTGAATCACCGCCCGACCAGGCTTTTCTCCCCGGCCCGCACGGCCCACCACTTGGGTCAAAAGAGAAAAGGTCCGTTCACAGGCCCGGTAATTGTCGATATAGAGGGCAGCATCGGCGCCAATGACTCCCACTAGGGTCACATTTTCAAAATCCAAGCCCTTGGCCACCATTTGGGTGCCAAGAAGGATGGGAATTCGCTTGCGTACAAAACGGTCTAACACGGCCTCATGGGATCTGGCTGCCGTGACCGTATCCGTATCCATACGCAGTACCTCAATATCAGGATAGCGCTTTTTCAGTTCCTCCTCCACTCGCTGAGTGCCAAAGCCAATAAAGTGGAGTATTCCGCCGCAGTCAGGGCAGTGGAGGGGCAACTTCTCTGAGTAGCCGCAATAATGGCACATGAGCCGCCCATTGGCACTGTGGTAGGTTAAACGTACGGAGCACTTTGGACAGGAGGGAACCTCTCCACACTCCCCGCAAGAGACCATGTTGCTGCTTCCCCGACGGTTTAGGAAGAGAATGCTCTGCTCTCCACTTGCAAAGTTTTTTTCCAACTCCTTTGTGAGAACTGCGCTGAGGCCGCTCCCATTTCCCTTTTTCAGTTCCTGGCGCATATCGGCAATCACAACCTGGGGAAGGGCCTTCTCGTTGTAGCGCTGGCGCAGATCAAAGCGTTGATAAATCCCTGTCTCTGTGGCATACATGGTTTCAATGGCAGGGGTGGCAGAACCCAAAAGCAACAGTCCATTGTGCTGTGTACAGCGAAATTTTGCCACATCTCTGGCATGATACCGCAGCATATGCTCCGACTGGTAGCTCCCCTCCTGCTCTTCATCCAGAATAATTAAGCCCAGATTGGAGAGGGGGGCAAACACAGCCGAGCGGGTACCCAACACCACTTTCGCCTGCCCTCTCTGTATCCGCTTCCATTCATCGTAGCGTTCTCCGGCTGGTAGGCCACTGTGTAAAATCGCAACGTCGGAACCAAAATGGGAGAGAAACAGCTCCAACAGTTTGGCTGTTAATGCAATCTCTGGCACCAGTACTAAGGCCTGCCGATCTTGTTCCAACACGGAACGAATGAGGGAAATATACACCTGGGTTTTCCCACTTCCCGTTACACCGTAAAGAAGGGCTGCCTCGGGTTTTTGGGTTTTGCTCAAGGCCTTCAGGCCCTCTAAGGCAAGGGTTTGTTCTGCATTGAGAACAAGATCAGGAGGATTCTCCACAGGAGTGGGTAGTTCCTTGCGAAACACCTCTTGCTCCTCCATGGTAAGGATGCCGCTCTTTTCAAGGCTTTTCATCGTCTGCATGGATGCTCCCGTAAAATACCGGATTTCCTTTACCGACGCACTGCCGATGGTACATAGGAGTTGGGTGACTTGATAGCGCATGGGTGCCGTTTCTCGGCGCTTCTCCACTTTCTCCATAGCCATAGCAGGGGGCAGAGAGAGCATCGCAACCTTTTCGGTCTTGTCCCCCACTTGCTGTTTTGCCCCGGTTTCCAGTGTGAGGATTCCCTCCTCAACTAAGTTTTTTAGAGCAGGCTTGGGATTTTTCAGGTCAAAGGCGGCCAATAGTTGAGACAGTTCTGCCTGTCCGCCATTGCCAAAGATGATTTCTAATATCCGCTTTGCATAGTTCGACTTTCCTGCAGCATCAAAGGCTCGCTCCCGATCAATCCCGGGAGCAATCTCATAACGATCCTTTAGTTTATACCAAAGACCTGGAGGCAGCATTGCCTGGGCCGCTGCATACACGGTGGAGAAATACCATTCTCTCATCCACAAAGCCAGTTTAAGGCCTTTGGCGTCCAGCACAGGCTTCTCATCCAGAATGGCCAATATTCGCTTTAGACGCCCACCTGTCTCCTCCTGCTGCTCCACAGCAAGCACCAAGCCCTCACTGCGGCGGTTGCCTCGTCCAAATGGGACCAATACACGCATACCTGGCAAAAGATCTTCTTCTAAGTCAGAGGGCAGAAGGTAGCTATAGGGCCGATCGATGGCGTATGTGGCTGCAGCAACCGCAACTTTTGCAATGCTAACTTGACTCATTGCAGCTTGTCCCTCCATCCTCTACAGAAAAAAGCACAAGCGGCAGGCACAAAGCACCTGACGCCTGTCCACATGTTAATCGGAAAGTTTTCCTTCTGCAGCCTCACGAATCGCAATGCTGACAGGCTTGTCCTCAAGGGAAATTCCCTGCTCCTCTGCCTCCTGGGCAATTTCTCTGGCTCGATAGGCCACTGCATTGACCAGCTGATAGCGACTGGGAATCCTCTTCAAAAGATCGCCCATTGGGGGATATAGCATCATAATATACCTACACTCCTTCTGTTAAATACATCCGTCTAGATACCCGGCAGTTGTCTGCAAGTAGAATCGCTTCCAACTCTTTGGCTGCCCGGCTAACCTCGTCATTCACCACCAAATAGTGGTAGGAAGGAATCTCGCGGTATTCCTCTTTTGCCCGGGTCAATCTCCCGGTAATCTTCTCTTCACTATCGGTCTTTCTGGCACGCAAACGCCTGGCTAACTCCTCAAAGGAAGGGGGAATAATAAAAATCAAGGTAGCCTCGGGACATTTAGCTCGAACCTGGGCCGCGCCCTGTACTTCAATGTCCAAAAGAACATCAATGCCGGCCTCTAGTTTTTCACCCACAATGTGAGCCGATGTGCCGTAGTAATTGCCCACATATTCAGCGTGTTCTAAAAAAGAACCCTGTTCTATTTGCTCCTCGAACTCTTTCCGGCTGATGAAGTGGTAGTTAACCCCCTCTACCTCACCTTCTCTGGGCGCTCTTGTGGTGCAGGACACCGAAAAATATAGTTCCGGATGGGCCTTTAGCACCTGGGCAATGACCGTACTTTTCCCCACGCCCGACGCACCGGAAATGACAAATAGATTTCCCCTGCGCTTCTTCATTCCTCTTCCTCCTCTGCCAAAGCTTCTTTCGCGCCACCCATACGTCCGGCCACCGTCTCCGGCTGCAGGGCAGACAAGACAATGTGCTCACTATCGGTAATCAGCACCGCTCTGGTTCTTCTTCCATAGGTTGCATCAATGAGTACCCCCCTGTCCCGGGCCTCCTGCACCATACGCTTAATGGGTGCTGACTCTGGACTCACGATGGCAACAACACGTCCGGCAGAAACCATATTTCCAAATCCGATGTTAATCAGCTTCAAGCCTCTGCCTCCCTACTCAATATTCTGCACTTGCTCCCGGATCTTTTCAATCTCACCCTTAATGTCAACCACAATACGGGTAATTTCCACATCGGAACTCTTCGATCCAATGGTATTAGCTTCCCGATTAAACTCTTGGATCAGAAAATCCAACTTTCGGCCCACAATACCACCCTGGGCCAATATCTCACCCAGCTGGCTTAGATGGCTACGCAGGCGAACGGTCTCCTCATCTACAGCGGATTTATCTGCAAAAATAGCGGCTTCCAACAGAAGGCGACTCTCATCAATCTGTGTGTTCTCTAACACCTCGGCCATGCGACGCTCTAATTTCAATCGATATTCCGCAATGGTTTCGGGGCCCTTTGCCTCCACTTGCACAAGCAGTTCCTCAATGGTCTTGGCCCTGCTTTGAATGTCGTGTGCCAGTCGTTGGCCTTCCCGCTCGCGCATGGTATTAAAATCTGCGATGGCAGTGTCTAACACCTCTAGAATATCCTGGCTTATCTGCTCAAGATCGGCCTGCTCTTTTTCCACAATGAATACATCAGGAAAGCGAGAAAGCAAAGAGACGGAGATGTCATCTATTACGGCATACTCTTCCTGCATAGCCAAAAGAGCTGCATAATATCCATCTGCCACCGCTTTATTCAAGGTGACAACAACGTTTTCCCCAGCCGTACTGTCAATGGATACAAAAACATCCACCTTTCCTCTGGAAATCAGCTCCTGCACCCGATTTTTTAGCTTTTCCTCGGCAAAGACAAAGCTGCGTGGAATTTTAACACTACAATCCAGATAGCGATTGTTCACACTGCGCAGTTCCACCGTAATGGTACGCCCGTTGAGCAACGCCTCGCCACGGCCGTAGCCGGTCATACTTCGTATCAAGGGAAACACCTTCAAATCTATTAAAATAATAACTCAGCCACAGTTTCCGCAAAGACAGGCCCCGCAGAGAAAGGGCATGCACCAGTCATTGGATGCACTGCCACGCTGGTATGTTTCAAAACCACGATTGGCCTGTCTCTCTATATGCTCCACGGCTTGGCGGTATTCCATATTGCCAGGTTCCATGTTGAGTGCAACCCGAAAGTTATCTCTTGCCTCAGCCAGCCAGCCTCTCCGATAGGCAATGCTGCCCATCAGGTAGTACCACTCCCCAGAACGGTTTCCTGTCGCCTCCAGTACCCGCTGGGCTTCGTTCAGGTTTCCCCGATCAATCATCTCTCTGGCCCTGATATAACTTGGTTCTGTGGATTGTCCTTGCTGCCTGCTATACCCCTGGGCCCCACCATAGCTCTGGTAGTTGCCACCGGTACGCTGCTTGACAATAGCATCGTAGGCCTCATTTACCTCTTTCATCTTTTCCTCTGCCAGTTCGGAAAGGGGGTTATTTTGATAGTTGTCTGGATGGTACTTTTTCACCAGTTCCCGATAGGCTCTTTTTACCTCTTCATCGCTGGCTCTTTGGTCTATGCCAAGCACGGCATATGGATCACTCATCGTCGGGTCTCCTTATAATTTGTTTCTTTTTGCTGTTCCATTCGCCGGATAGTACGGCTTCCTCCACAGCCGGAAGGCCGAGGGTTATGATATTCTCTACAATGGGAGACCATGTGCCAAAACTCAGCCACTCTGCAGCCTCCTGGACAAGACCTAAATAGGCATACATGGTCTCTCGAACGCCTTCGTGGGCTTTCTGGGTTTTGCCACCAAAGCAGGCAAGAAAAGGATTGTAACTCCCCTGCCTGATATCCTCATCCAAATCATCCCAAGCATCAATCAAATAAATCCACCGACCAACGTGGTAGAGTAGCTGAGACAGGGCATGACTTTGCTGTTTCGTACCGGCAGCGGCTGCTTGTAAAATACGAGCAAAGTGGTCTGCAGGACGATCCACAAACCCGCAGTTCTCCAGTTCGAGTTGCCGAAGCTGTGCCAATTCCTCTCTCACGGCAATATCAAACCCAGGTTGGTATTTTTTTGCCTTGCGGTAGGAAAACCCAAGTGCAAAGGCTGCAATGGCTGAGGGAATCTTACTCAAAAAACGTCTATCCGCAATGCTGTCACGTAATTTCCAGTAAGCCAAGATGATGCTCTTATCCGCAGCCAGTTCTAAGCTGGGATTTTGATCCCAGGTATCCCGCTTGCGGGTCACGTACACGGGACAACGGCGGCAGTGAATCCCATCTTTCTCTTCCTCTCCGGCCAAAACCATGGCCAAAAAGGCAAAATCATAATTGAGAAATAGTTGAGCGACAAAACCATACCGTGCACCAATAGTATGACATAGGCCACAATAGGCGGCTTGGTACCTGGCATACTCTTCCTCAGAAAGCGCTTGCCGGAGTGGTCTTACGTATCCAAACATCTTTTTTTAATTTCTACAATTTCAAACTGAAGGCTTCGATTGCGCTTTTCCAGGCGATCCCATCCTATGGCACACAGGATACCAAGGAAAAAACCGACTAGGCCGCAGGCCACCGGAAGGGCCCCTTGCGGGGTTACCATCAGCGCCCCAGCAAGAAAGTATCCTACAAAGAACAGTACAAAGGGCAGAATATAGACCATAGATGCCGCAGCAAGAATCTTGGAAGTAGCGCTTTCCAGCAAAACCACATCTCCAGCTTTTGCGTTTAATTCATTGCGGGCGGTCACAATATTGTCTCCCGTAATCACCTGGGTGCAGCCAGCACAGTCACTGCAATCATGTCCGCAGGCTGTCTGCCTGCGTATCTGTACTTCTGCCATTCCATTGTTTTTAATGTTTCGAACGGTTGCTATTTGTGTCATACTATATCCTCGAATTCTTAGCTGCGCTCCAGCTGAAATGACACGCTGTAGCCATTGTCAATGATACCTACTCC
>JBHAQX010000145.1:0-6458 GCA_041830595.1 Evtepia sp. | reverse complement strand
CTGTGTTATACTTGTCTCACGTTGAACGCTCTGTATAGCACAGAGTTCACAACCAAGTCGTTCGCATAAAGGCTCAATGTAACGATTAGATGGGGGGGAGGCCATGCAGAAAAAGAGCACAAGAAGTGCAACATTTCGTTGGGCGACCTTGGGCAACCCATACAGGGCGCTGGCTCGAAGGGTGATAAAAGGCCCGAATTTATGATCAGAATGAGATCAGTGCAGCCACTTTGTTCGGGTTAAGAGCCCTTTGCTTTCAAAGCATGGGTGTATCTTGGCAATGAACCAAGCTCGGATGTACGAGAGAAAACAAGACAGAAAATCCGGTACTCTGGAGAAATGAGCCATTCGGGGCCCCGGACGATCCTCGCAAAATGTACTGTAGCAGGGCATACGCCTTGCGTGCACTGGCCCAAGGAGGCAATCCGGGGACGGTGCGACAGCAGTAGCATCTATAATTTAGGTGCAGTTTAATCGCTTGCTGCAATTTAAAATTGAGACTACAATGGTACGTTTTCAGTTCAAATTTTCAACAAGAAACGAGGTAAATTTGTATGAGTAATACGGGAGAGAAAAAAGGAATTAGCGCGTTAGACTTTTTCTGCGTTGGTTTCGGTTCCATCGTCGGCGTTGGTTGGTCACTGTCCATCCACAAGTGGATGGCAAACTGTGGTGGCCCCCTGCCCGCAGCCGTTGGTTACATTTTGGCACTGGTCATGATGATTCCTGTCAGCCTGTGCTACTGCGAACTGGCTCCTATGATGCCCGTTGCAGGTGGCGGTACCGCATACGCCTACAGAGCATTCAATGAGAAAGTCGCCTTCATTTCCGGTTGGGCTGCTTTTGGTGGCTTTGTCACCATCATCCCCTGGGAAGCCATCTATGTCTGCGACGTGTTCAGCATCCTGATTCCACAGGTTAAAGGCCCCCTGCTTTATAACCTAGCAGATGCCGATGTTTACCTTGGACACATTATCTTTGGCACAATCTTCTCCATTTTGCTTTTTGCTATCAACTGGAAGGGCGCTACTGGTTCTGCTCTGTTCCAGAGAATCATTACTTTGACACTGGTATTTGCCGGTATTCTGGCTATGATTGCAGCTCTTGCAAAGCTTAACTTTAGCAACTTCCAGCCCTACTATCAGTTTATTGAGGGCCGTGGCAGCATGCACAACAGCTTCTTTACAGGCGCTTTGGCTATTTTGGCTTCTGCCCCCTTCTTCCTGGCTGGGTTTGAGACCATTCCCCAGGCCGTTGAAGACGCAGAGGGTGATGTCACTTCCGTAGGTAAGACTGTGGTTCTGTCTGTTGGTCTGGCCTGTATCTTCTATGCGTTGCTGCTGTTCTGCCTGGGCGGCGCAATGCCTTGGCTTGACTTCTGGCAGGATGGCGCTCGTCCTACTCCTGCAGGCGGCACCCTGTTTAGAGAGATCTATCCCGGTAGCCCCGTTGGTTCTATCATGTACTATGTTATTCTGGTTGGTACCCTCTGCGGCCTGTTCTCCACTTGGAACGGTTTTATGATGGCATCTCCCAGACTGCTCATGGGTATGGCTCGTGGCTACATGATGCCTCGTGCACTGGCAAAGCAGAACAAGTATGGCACTCCCACCAATGGTCTGATTGCTTGCTTGATCCTGTCTCTGGCTGGTCCCTTCTTGGGCATGGGTCTGATTGACCCACTGACTACGTTCTCCGCAGCAGGCTTTGTTACCTCCTGGATGGTTACTTCCTACTCTGTGATCAGCCTGAGACGTAAGGAGCCCAATGCAGAGCGTCCCTACAAGATGCCTGGTGGTTCCGCTACTGCATGGTTCTCTGCTCTTGTTATGTCTGCTGTCTTTATCATGCTGTTTATTCCCCAGGGCCCCATGTACATGAGTACAAAAGCTGTCATTCTGTTCATCTGCTGGATGGCATTCGGCTTTATTCTTTACATGATTGCTGGTCCTGCTAGAAATGCTGTCTCCGTTGAGGAGCGCAAGAGAAGCCTATTTGCCCGTAAGGGAGAGCTTTAATTTAATTCATAGTTCCATGCTTGGCCTGGTGTTTTACGAAACACCAGGCCAAGCCCAGTAAAAGCATGAGGAGAGATACAAATGAATGCAATTGCAACCAGTGGACAGGTCATGGCCAATGCAGGCATGTACTGGATTGTCAGTGTAGCCTGGTTTATGCTTCTTGACATGTACGCAGCAAAGAAGATAGGCAAGCAGTTTTTGGGTTATAAAATTCTGCGTGTGCCTCGTTTCTTTTGTCTGATCTTTGTGTCGGTTATTACAATTCTTGTGATTGTACTGAGCTGCTGGGTCGGGGTGCAAGTGAGCTACTCCTGGTTGTCCTATCTGGGACTGCCCTACTTTGTTTCATGGGTTTTCTTCCTCGTGAACGTATTGCGAAGAGTGCGGGCCGAGACAGAGGGCAAACCCCGCTAACATCACTTTACAGAAAAAAACAGCGCCGGAACGAAAGTTCCGGCGCTGTTTTTTTTAGATTGAACAATAGTACGTGGCCTTATGGTTTCGTTTTACCTTAGAAAAAGGCTCTTCCTCAGCAAAAGTGGTTTACAAAAGGAAATCATCCTCTTTTAAACGGCTGAAGTCTGGAGTTTTTGGCCGTGGAGGCACACGCTTTAGTGGATCATAGCGAAACTTGCGGCAGGAGTCATCCACGGTCATAACTCCTTTTTTTACGCAAATAATCTGGGCACCTCCGAGAGGGCGGCCTAATTGGCAATAGGCGCAGCGAGGTAATATATTTTTTGAAAACAGCATAGTAGTCCTCCTGAAGGTTCAAGGAAAAAAGGAGAACAGACAGTCTCCTATTTCGACGGCATACGTTCACAATATAAGATATGATATCTTTATTATACAGGGAAAATATTTTTTTTCCAGACCTTTTTCTCTCTAGGGATGGATTGCATGTGATCCATAGCTGTTGTATAATGGCCATACTTCCGAAGACCTTGGTTTGGATAGTATGGAGAAGAAAAAGAGGACATAAGGATGAGACAACTCACTTTATTGCTATGTGCTGTTTTGCTGTTAATGTTGGGAGCATGCCGTACAAAGGAAACTCCTATGGTAGAGCGTGACAGTTTTGCTATGGATACGGTCATACGGATTAGTCTTTATAACTGGGAGAAGGAAGAGACGTTAACCTTGGCTATGTCTGAGATTAATCGCCTTGAAGGACTGCTTAGTGTGGAACAGGAGGGCAGCGACCTCTACAAGCTTGCTCAGGCTGCGGGGGAGGACTGGGTTGACATTTCACCAGAAACCCAGGAGCTGTTGTCAAAAGCCAAGGACTACTGGCAGCTATCCGAAGGGCATTTCGATGTGACGATAGGCCCCCTCGTTAATCTATGGAATATTCGGGATGGAACCGGCCATGTACCAAGCCAGGATGAACTCACTCAGGCATGCTCCCTCGTTGACGCTGAAAAGCTATTGCTGGAGGATGGACGGGCATTTCTCTCTGAAAAGGGCATGGAGGCCAATCTAGGTGGTATCGCTAAGGGTTACATTGCCGACAAAGTGAAGGAGCTACTTTTGGCAGAAGGTGTGGAATACGCGTTGATTAACTTGGGAGGCAATATCCTGCTCATTGGCGGGAAAGATGCCGATACACCCTTTCATGTCGGGGTAGAGAAACCAGAGACGGAAGAGGGGCTGCTGCCTGGTCGAATCGAGGCTAGGGATAAGAGTATCGTTACGGCAGGCATTACACAGCGGTTTTTTATGGAAAATGGTATTCGTTATCATCATATTCTAGATCCTTTTACAGGCTACCCGGCAGATACCGGTCTTGTCTGCGTTACGATCGTCAGTAATAACTCTGTAGATGGAGATGCCTTATCCACCACCTGCCTATTGTTGGGTGCAGAAAAGGGCATGGAGCTCATTGAGAGTATTCCAGATACGGAGGCACTGTTCCAGACCGTAGATGGCGATTTATTGCTTAGTAGTGGAGCCAGTGCCTACTATCACGAATAGAGCCAGGAGGGACAAAAGGTAAATATGGGTTGGATTGAGCGATAGTATCTTGCCTTTGAGAGGGGATTTTTGAATGGAAGCATCACTGGGTACCGCTTTGCTAGGACTGTTAATCCCTTTTTTAGGTACAAGTTTAGGGGCAGGCACGGTTTTTTTCATGAGAGGACAGATAAATGAGAAAGTTCAAAAGTTGCTTCTCGGGTTTGCCGCTGGCGTCATGATTGCGGCCTCTGTCTGGTCTCTGCTGATTCCGGCCATAGAGATGGCGGAGCTGAGGGGAGGCCCTGCCTGGCTGCCTGCTTTACTGGGTTTTCTGTTGGGAATTGGTTTTTTGCTGCTGTTGGACCAGATTACTCCTCACTTGCATCTGAGTGCTAGCAAGCCGGAGGGACCCAAAACCAGCTTATCTAAATCCACAATGCTTATCTTTGCCGTTACCTTGCATAACATTCCAGAGGGCATGGCGGTAGGTGTGGTGTTTGCCGGAGCCCTTTCGGGGGAGATGGGCATAAGCCTGTCCGGGGCATTTGTTCTGGCCATAGGGATTGCCATTCAAAATGTGCCGGAGGGGGCCATCATTTCCATGCCTTTGCGCAGCCAGGGCTATAGCAAACGAAAATCCTTTGGGGCAGGGGCTCTTTCCGGTCTGGTTGAGCCCATTGCTGCAGTATTTACCCTCATGCTTACCGCGCTAGTCGTGCCGATTCTGCCCTACCTACTGGCTTTCGCCGCCGGCGCTATGCTCTATGTGGTCGTGGAAGAATTGATTCCCGAGGCACAGGCCGGAGACCACTCCGATATCGGAACCATTGGCACAGCCCTGGGATTTGCCCTTATGATGGTATTGGATGTGGCTTTGGGATAAGAATTGCACGTTAAGAAAGACGCTGGAGCAGACTCCAGCGTCTTTCTTACAAGAAAAAAATAGTAAGGGTAAATTACTTTACATTATAGATATCACGAGCACTAACACTGGTGGAACCATCTTTTTCTAGTGCTGATAGGGCAGCATGTAAGTCACTGACTCTCATAACCACCACAGCCTTGCCCTGGGTTTTCCCTACAAAGGCATACATATATTCAATGGAGAGATTGGCCTTTGTAATGGTGGCAACTACAGAGGAAAGACCTCCGGGGGAGTCATCCATGGCAACGGCCAGCACATCGGTAGACTTTACCACAAAGCCAGCCTCTTCCAGAGACGTTTTGGCATGCTCTGGCTGATCGACAATGAGGCGAAGGATACCAAACTCAGAGGTGTCAGCGAGGGAAAGGGCAGTAATGTCCACGCCGCTTTTCGCTAAAACCTCCGTCACAGAGGAGAGGCTACCGGGCTGGTTTTCAATAAAAACTGAAATCTGAGAAATCAACATAGGGATACCTCCTTAAAGCTTTCGCTTGTCAATGATGCGCTTTGCCTTGCCCTCGCTGCGCTCAATGGTTTTGGGATTCACTAGGTGGACCTTTGCCCCGATGCCTAAGATAGACCGCAGGTCCCCAGAGATCTGCTTTTCCACCTTCTCCACAGAGCGGATGTCATCAGAGAAGAGGGCTTCGCTCATCTCCACATTGATGTCTAGGGTATCAGTGTTGTCCACACGATCCACAATGATTTGGTAATTGGGTGTAATCTCACCGTTTGTCACCTTAAGCAGAACCTCTTCAATTTGAGAGGGGAAAACATTTACGCCACGTACAATCATCATATCATCACTGCGGCCAGAGGGTTTGCCCATGCGGATATGGGTACGGCCGCAGGAACAGGGTTCGGCATTTAGAACGCAGATATCTCTGGTGCGATAGCGAATCACAGGGAAGCCCTCTTTGGTGATGGTGGTGAAGACAAGTTCACCGTAAGTGCCGTAGGGAAGCACTTCCTCTGTCTCCGGGTCAATGATCTCAGGAATAAAGTGATCTTCGCAGACGTGCATACCGGCCTGGGCCTCACACTCGTAGGAGACACCGGGGCCCATCACCTCCGAGAGGCCATAGATATCATAGGCCTTAATGCCCAGCTTTTCTTCAATGGCCTTGCGCATACTTTCGCTCCAAGGCTCTGCCCCAAAAATACCAGCCTGCAGTTTTAGTTGACCAAGCAGCCCCTGTTCCTCCACACTTTCGGCCAAATACATGGCATAGGAGGGGGTGCAGGTAATGTGGGTGGCACCAAAGTCCACCATGGTCTGCAATTGGCGCTGGGTGTTGCCGGACGAGATGGGGATGGTTGTGGCGCCAATGCATTCTGCTGCACTGTGAATGCCAAAGCCGCCGGTGAAGAAGCCGTAGCCAAAGGCGTTTTGGACGAAAGAGCGTTCCGTCACACCGGCAACGGCCATGCTGCGGCTGACGCAGTCTGCCCAACGGGCCAGGTCCCCTTGCGTATATCCTACCACAATTTGCTTCCCTGTGGTACCGGAAGATGCGTGGACCCGCTTGATGTTTTCCATGGGCTCCGCAAAGAGG
>JBHAQX010000144.1:0-5476 GCA_041830595.1 Evtepia sp. | reverse complement strand
CAAGTATTCCGTTTAACTATGATAACTCCAAATTCAAATAGGACGACGCATTAAATGTTCTAAAGAAAACTTGAAAACAAATAACCATGTCGGTACAGACTGGTGAACCAGCCGACACACATTATCAGAGCCGTCGAAATAGTTGATTTCGCATTGCAATAAAGAACGATTTTAAGACAGAGCATTTACACGCTCTGTCTATTTTTATGCCCAAATGCCATTTCACCCCTTGACAAACTGCGTTCTGCCAATACCATGTAGTATTTGCACCGAAGTATGGAAGATAGATGTTCATTGGAGAAAAGCAAGTTGAAATAGGGGAAATATTAAGAAAACGATGGAAATAGAAGGGAGTGGCTATATAGTTGAAGCAGAGGTTTGCTCCGACCACGTCCACATGCATCTTAAAATCCCAGCAAAGGTTGCAGTGTCAAGCTTCATGGGATATCTGAAAGGTAAAAGTTGCTTGATGATATACGAGCAGTTCCCGGAATTGAAGTTCAAATACAGAAAGCGGGAGTTTTGGTGTTGCGGATACTACGCAGGTGAACAACTTACGATGAGCAATTCAGCCAATTTACGGGCGGCAAGTGACAGGACTACGCATGTGTCAGGTCGCTAAATATGCAACGTGAGGTGTGGCTAGTATTCCAGGGTTATGCCCCGCATATGAAATCCCCCCGGCTCTGCCGGGGGGATGGTTATTTAATAAGAAACAGAGGAATCATTAGTTTGTGGCACCATCCAAAGCACCTAGGATATTGCGAGCCTCTAAAATTGAGACAGCTTCGTCAGGATAGTCGGTAATTAGGCCCAGTACGCCCATGTCCAAATATTTGTGCATGTTCGCTGGATTATTTACTGTCCACACATAGATGGCAACAAAGGCCCGTTGTCCTGCTCGGATTAATGATTTGGATACTATGGACTCTTCCACAAGAAGAAAATCAATCCCCATTTGGGATAGCTGTGAGCTGGACATGGCACCTAGATTTCCATACACACAGTACCCAATGGTGTAATCCGAATAGTCTCTCACCAGCTCCGAGACCAAGTTATAATCCTGGGAGAATAGGAGACAGCCTGTTTGGTAAGGACTCTGCTCTAGAATATCCATCGTACGTGTTACTAAGCTCTCTGTCTCCCGGCCATGGGGCTTGAATTCCAGGGCAAGAAGAATTTTTCCATCACAGTACTCTACTACCTCTTGGAGGGTTGGAATTTGGCCGACCTTGCCACTTTGAGAAAGTTGGAGCAATTGGAGTTCATGGACTGTTAAGTCATAAACCTGTACATTCTTTCCGGTAAGTCGGCGTAGATTTGTGTCATGCACAACCACGGGAACGCCCTCCCGGGAGAGCTGCACATCAATTTCTACGAAGTCGGCACCGCAATCAATGGCGGCATCAATGGCCTCCAAGGTGTTTTCTACGGCATAGGCAGAGCCACGGTGGCCTATGACAATGGGATCATGGATGCGATAGACTGTAAAAAAGAGCTGGTAGACCAAAAGGGCAAAGAGTAAAAGGAATAGAACGCTGACGGCCGCCCTGTGCCGTCGGATGAACCGGCTGTTCCAAAAGGCTAGGAAAAGCGTCTGGAGTAGCCCCATTAGTTTGGAGGCAAACACACGAGAGCCCGTTCCTGTTTTATATAGGCGGCTGCTAATGCGGGTAATCGCCGCCGGATCCGTTTCAACTGGCTTCCAGATTTGCACATAGTAGGCGGTTAGGATGGATAAGACAAAGGGCGTGAGCATGATGCTGGCAAAGCTAAAGAGCAGCCAGAGTAGAAGAGCCACTGGGGTCTGTCCAGATAGTCCAAATTGACGAAAGACAGTAAATAGAGTAGCCGTTGGCACACCAAAAATGGAGGTACTGAGATAGCGGGGAAGGAAAAAGAGTAGCATCCAAGCTAAGGCATAGACGGCAGAAATACCAAGGGTCTTTCTGCCATAGCGCCGAATGGTATGCACACTGCGCACACAAGCTTTGGAAAAGGAGATTCGCTCACAAATCATGGCCGGCAGGACAAACAGAAGGAGAAAGGCAATGGCGAACAGAAGTGCCATGAAAAAAAGAAGCAGTGCGCCACCAAAAAAAGATTTGCCAAGTTCCCCTGTAATGAAATTGGGTATATTTAGCTTTGCAATCAGGGAGGAGGCAATGCCCATATTGGTAAGAGGCAGCAGCACAAGGGAGTAAAGGGAGAAGAGCAGGGTGCTCGGGTGTAGAAGGCAACGGAACGACCAGAAGGCAGTACTCACGGCCAGGGCCAGATTTGCCTTGCCATTGTCCCGACTTTGGCGCAGCAGGGAGATAATGACCGCAAACTCAAAGAAGACAAGGAGCGTAGATAGACCTGCTAGCAGCAGAAGGGAGAGGATACCCGGTACGCTTAGAAGATAACTGAATATCTGCTCATTAAAAGCCAATTTTTGCCCGCTTAGAGTGAGCAATAGCTGAAAGATAAAAGAAAGTAAAGGACGGACAAGTAAGGCAGTCAAGGCTTTGTAGACTAACTCAAAAAGAGCAAGCCTTAAAAAGCAAGAGCCAAAATTTGAAAGGCCCAGTTTTAATGGGCGAAAAAAGAAAAGATTTTTTCGGTTCATATTGATTCCTGTTCACCACTATGTTTAGTTACAAGGCTAGAGAAAAAACGGTTCTAACCTGGGGGGGAATTGAATTGTGCTAAAAATATAGTATAACACAACTGGCAATCCGGGGCAAGAAAATAGGAAGCTTGGGTAGCAGAATTGCGCAGGGAAATGTTTTCCTGTATAATAGGGAAAAGCTTAAAGAAGCAATCAAAGGCGCCGGAGGGGCAAAGATATGCAAAGACGGATATTTCATAGCATGGTAGTGGTGCAACTGCTCCTGTTGTTTGGGTCGGCAGCTCTCCTCTACTATGGGGACAGACTTTCTGACCTACAAGGCTTTGGGTGGTTGCTGCTGTTATTTTTGGTCTTACTTGGCCTTTCCTTCTGGCTGTCCGGTTGGGTGACAAAAAAAACAGTTACTCCTTTGCTTAATCTCAAGTTAGAGGAGCTGGAGCAGCAGGACATCAGTGTAGAGCTATGGCCGTTGGCAACCCGGGTCATTGAAGAAAATCGACGAATTCAAAAGCGGCTGCAAAAGCAATATGCGACCTTAAAGCGTCAGTATGAAAAGCAGGATCGCACCCGGAGAGATTTCACCGCCAATGTCTCCCATGAGCTAAAAACCCCGCTCACATCTATTTCCGGTTATGCGGAAATTATACGAGATGGTATTGCACGGGAGGAGGACGTGGAGCGCTTTGCCGGAAAGATTTATGACGAGACCCAGCGGCTGATTGTATTGGTGGGAGATATTTTAAAGCTCTCTCAGTTGGACGAGGGGCATCAGGTGCGTATGGAGCGGGTAGAGATTGATCTATATGCTGCCTGCGAACAGGTCATCTTGCGCCTGCAGAGTGCCGCCAAGGCCCGGCAAATTTCCTTTCTACTTGAGGGGCAACATCTCACCATTGTTGGGGTAGAACAGATTGTGGATGAAATTATCTTTAACCTCTGCGACAATGCCATTAAGTACAACCGCCAGGGAGGACAAGTAAGGGTGTCCGTTACGCCCCGGGGAGACCGGGTATGCCTTATGGTGGCAGACGAGGGGATTGGTATTTCCAAGGAAGAGCAGGAGCGGGTATTTGAACGGTTTTACCGGGTGGATCGAAGTCACTCTAAAGAGATTGGCGGAACAGGCCTGGGGCTGTCCATTGTGAAGCATGGTGCCGCCTACCATGAGGCTGGAATTGAAATGGAGAGTGAACTGGGGGTAGGCACCCGGTTCCAGATCCTGTTTCCCAGCCATCAGGAGCTGGAGCCGCCAATGGGGGGCAAGGCCTCCCAGGTGGTATGATGGCTCTGTTCAAGCAGGAAGCCCTTGAGGGGCTGACCTTACTGGAAGCATCCGGCTTTGAGGCATATCTGGTGGGGGGCTGCGTGCGGGATTTTCTCATGGACATTTCCCCAGTAGACTATGACCTGACCACCAATGCAAGGCCGGAGCAGATACTCCAGGTATTTGCCCACTACCGGGTGATACCAACCGGACTGGCCCATGGTACCGTAACCGTGGTACTAGGAAAAACGTCTCTGGAAATTACAAGTTACCGCACAGAAGGTGGCTATACGGATGGGCGGCGCCCCGATCAGGTGAGCTTTGTGGGGAGACTAGAAGAGGATCTGTCTCGTCGCGACTTTACCATCAATGCCATGGCCTGGCATCCCCAGCGTGGTCTATTGGATTACGTTGGGGGCAGAAAAGATTTGGAAGCTAGAATCATTCGCAGTGTAGGGCAGGCGGATCGCCGCTTCCAGGAGGATGGTCTGCGTCTATTGCGGGCCCTGCGCTTTGCAGCAAGTCTAGACTTTCACCTGGAGTACGAGACGCGGGCGGCCCTTTTTCGCAATCAGGCCATGCTAAGGAAAATTTCCCCAGAGAGAATCCGCCAAGAGCTGACAAAAATGCTCTGTGGCAAAGCTGCTGGCCAGGTGTTTTTAGAGTATTGGACGGTGCTACTTCCGGCAATACCGGAGCTAGGCAAAAGAGAGATGCATTTGCCTAACACAGAGTCTATTGCAGCAAGCCTTGCTCACACGGCGTTTGCTTTAGAGAAGGTAGAGCCCCAGCCGGTACTGCGCTGGAGTATATTCCTCTATAACCTTCGTAAAATCCTTGGCTGGGAAGTGAGGGATAACCAACTTCATTTTGGAGAGGGTTCGAAGGGAGCAGAGGGAACGGATGCGATTTTGCGCAGCCTGAAATTTGACACCGCTACCCGGAAAAGGATTGTAACGTTGGTAGCGGCCTATGATGCACCAATTGAGAAAGAGAAAAAAGACGTACATCGCTGGATGAGCCGCCTTGGCTCGGAGTTGTTCTTTCAGTTGCTAGCCATAAAGAGGGCAGAAATCCTAGCCCAGGGACCAGCGGCATCGGAAGAGATAGCAAGCAATCAAACCATAGAGGTTCTTGCCAGAGAGGTCTTGTCGGAGAAGCTGGCCATTCGCATCCAAGACTTGGCGGTGAATGGCAATGACCTTTTGGCCCTGGGGTATCAGGGCAAGGAGCTCGGGGCGAGCTTAGGCGTTCTGTTCGACGCAGTTTTGGAGGAGCGGGTTCCCAATCAAAGAGAGGCTCTTCTTCAATTTTTATGCACAGAATATAGAGCAGGTTCGGCAGATTCCGCAGAATAAAGTGGAAGTAAGTTCTGATTATTATATATATGTGCAAAAAGCCCAAAAAAGGGCAAGAAACAGAAGTGTGAAAGAATTGTGAATGAATATTTATTCGCAATAATGAATTGTGAAAGTGAAAATGTAGGAAAAACCCCAGGTATTCACAAAAATGGAGAACAAAAAACGTCGAAATTATAAAAAACATACAAATGTGAATTGGTAGAAAAGGCAAAAGAGTAAAATTCCTCTTTATTTTTT
>JBHAQX010000143.1:0-13997 GCA_041830595.1 Evtepia sp. | reverse complement strand
CTGTTCCGGGTGAAAAGGTCGTCCCTTCAAACTTTAATGTCATGCCATCAATGCCTCGAATGATAGGCGTTGCGTTGTTTTCCTCTTTAGAACAGCCTTCGATCACTACGGCATCCCCAACAGAAAAAACACTATTTAGATCAGGTATGGATTGATAAAAAGAGCTTGTCTCAGCAAAGTACACACGGACTTTTGTTGTCTCATTCTCGCTATATGTCACGGTTTTCGTCACCGTCTGGAACGCATTGCTCCCAGCCGATAAAACATCTCCAGCCAAAAGCGTACCATAGGTTTTTGCCGTCTTCTCCCCATAGTCTATTGTCCCATTTATAACGTTTACACTGGCTGACTTGTAAGTATCTACGCTGTCATCCTGGCCATAGCCACCCTTGCTTGTCTCCTCTCCAGTCTGGGTCTTCCAGTAGTAGTTTCTAAGAAAGGTCAGGCTTTCTGCGGTAAACTCAATCAGTCCTGGCGGCGCACCTATTATGACCTCCAAGTCTCCGAACTTGTCAGATTCCGTATCGTAATATTTCTTGTCCGGAAAGATCACTACCTTGGTATTAATGGTAGCAAACTGCTTTTCACCCTCGGTCAGTGTGCCAACCACTTTCCCGTCGTAGATAAAGTTAATCCCATCTACAATGCACAATTCCCCTCTGGCATAGATGGCACTTGCCTTCCCGTAGTCGCTCTCATAGGCTTTCCTCGCCCTTCTCTGGGTTAAGCAGGGAAACTCCATTGAGGATAGGTTGAGGCTTTCGCTGATTTGCCCATCGGAATAGTCCTGGCCGTAGTTGATCCCGGCAAAGGCAATGATCTGCTGCCTGGTTCGATTCTCTATATTTTTAAGCTTTGGCAGTTTCATCTCTTACCTCCTAGGGCAGGGAAACATAGGGAACACCAAGGGGCATGTGTGTCCTGGTATAGTGGGTGCTAAAGGCACGAAAGGCCTCGTTGAACACCTCGTAGCTGTTGCCATACAGGGCCATTTCCTTGTTGTAATAGTCAATCATAGCCTCCAAATAGCGTTCATAGAGACCATCATAGGGGGCCGGAACCAGCAGAGGCTTATCTCTATCCTCTGGGTATTCCTTTGGGTAGTCCATCTGGTCTATTTCTTCCTGTGTGTGTTCATGACGCAGGATAATCTCTCCAAAAATGCGGGCATCCAACTCCATGAGCCAGTCGGCTTTCATTTCATCCGAGTAGGCACTGGGTTTGCGCAGGTGTACCCGCTCAATGGCCTTGTCTATGGTCACGTACTTGCCCTCCTTTTATGAATTGGCAGGCAACAAGTCACCCCATTGCCTGCCTTTTGTTTAGCCTGCCAGCATCGCTACTAGCTCTGTGTACTCAGTTTCGGTCAGTTTGCCAGCCGCATAGAAAATATCAATCTTCTCTGCGAGCCCATCTGTTCTACCCTTCTCGATCAGGTTTTTCAGCGTACGAAATAGCATGTCTCGTCCTCCTTTCCTTATTCTTGAATGCCAAGCTCTAGCAACAGAATCCTAAAATCATGTTCTATTGCAAGCTCTTCTAGGTTTGTAACTGGGTCTGGTTCCGGCTCTGGCTCTGGAGGCGGCGGGGAGAAGGTATCTGTCTCCGGGTTATAAACCCAGTGCTGCTCTACATCGTCCGGAGCCTCCCTGCACTGGGCTGCAAAGAAAGGCCCGTACCAATATTCCACAGGCAGAGCATAGTCGGGGATGATCTCCACGACTATATTGTTTTCAAGTCTCACGGTTTTCATTAAATCCCCTCCCAATGTGATACGTCATAGAGAAAGATTCCACCATCACAACCAGGGCTTGCCTTGAGCTTGTTCACATCTCCACTATTGGCGCTGACACCGCCACCACCGCAACCAGGGTCTGTTCCCCTTGTGCTTTGATAACCTTGCTCGGGTACAACAGCAAAGTGGGCGGTAGACGCTGTTACATTTCCGTTGAGCAGTTGCTTGGGTGGAATGATTAACGTGTCTGATTTTCCATAAAAATCACAGACTGCACACATAAACGGAAGCTTATTCGCTGGGAAGATAGAAAGGAGAAGTTTGATGTAATGATCCGAAACATTCCAACCTCCATCTATGGAGTCTAATCTAGACAAAAAAGACCCCTCATACTCGTAGTAGCCAATGTAACCCAAATGTGTAATTGCTTGGCCTCCTACTGTAGTTTTTATGCTACCTCCAGCATTGTTGCCGTTAGAAAATCCACCCCATGCAGATACTCCATTGACTGACGTTGTGCCACCAGCGCCACCAGCGCCACCAGCACCAACCACCCCTGTTATTTTCCCTCCTGGGACAAGGCTTATTTTTTCTACCCTGGCATGTCCAGACGTACCTGGCATTGGATGGGTCCCTGCAGGTCCTACAACAACATGACTTCCGCCACCCCCACCAATAAACGCCACCAATACCTCAATGGTTTTTCCCGTTGTGTTCTCCCACTCCACCGTGCCGGCTGTGGTGTAGGAGGCAAGCAGTGGCGGGGAATATAGCATCTTTGCATACCCAAACACATCCATTGCCCTTCTCTGTGGATCATACACAGAGGATTGCATATCTCCCGGTTCCTCCGCCGCCTCTCCTTTCGGGATATCAAAGTGAAAGACAGGGTCACTGTCCGGGCTCTCCGGGTCCCTCCGCACCGCTGCAGGCTGATCCGACGGCACACTGCGCACAGTACCAACTTGCAAGTTGGGCGTTACCCCGTCCGCTCCCCGCACCTGCCCTAAGTCAACAACTCCATTTGCCATAATTCCACTCCTTTCTAAGTGCCAACATCATAGCAGAGGTGTCCATGTTCATCTATGAAGTATGGAGGGACATCCTCCCCTGCGTAAAAGCACAATAAATGTCCATTTTCATCTACATTGAAGGCAACCGACCCCTGGGTCTCCACCGCCACACCAGAAATACCCTGGGGACCGGGCGGCCCCATGCGGCCCTGTAGGCCCTGCTCCCCTCGGTCTCCCTTATCGGCAATCAGTAGCCAAAAGTTGCCCTCTATGCCCTGTATGTCGTTTGCCACATCCACATAGGGGTCTACATTGGCATGAAACTTCTTGCAGAGATAGGACCTACCACGCCAGGCTACTTTATTGAGGGGCCTATATGCCCTGTCCTTGTCCCACTGCTCCCACACGCTGATTTCCTGCTCTGTGTCCTCTAGGGTCTCCAGGGCATCCACTACCAGCTTTGTCACATCAGGGAGTATCTTCTCAATCTCAGCCTGCAACTGTAGTGCCTGGCTCTTCGTTGGTTCTGCCGGGTTGTAGGTGTTGTCGTTGGGCTTCACGAGAAGCTGATCCATGACGCTACAGGCCACTTTAGATGGGTTATCTGATAAGTACCCCTCAATGGTAAAGGAACACCAGCCGGACAGCGCTAGAGGCTCAGAGGGTATGGGAGTATCAAATACTAACGGGTCTTTGCCGGAGGCCAGGTCTGTTATCTCGTTGTATAAAATGATAGCAACTGGATTCCCACCTGTAGCATCCCGCCAGACAAGCCGTTTGCCGTACTTCTCCCAGGTCTCGTCCATCACGATATGCAGTGTGGTCACATTGGCCTCACCCTGCACACCTGCATTCTTGGTGTCTTTCCTTACAAATTCCCCGGTTACTGTCACATTCACCGTGCGCACACTCAAGAGTATTCCCCCTTTCGTTTGAAATGAAAAACTGCGTGGCAAGAGGAAAAGGGTAGGCCCTCTCACTCCTGCCACGCCGTGTCGTAGCCGCATTCTTTGTCCCGCGGTTTATTCAGTTAAAGCCACGCTTTGCAGTCTCTTCGTCAAACTCAGCGGACTTCTGGGCAATGAGCTCTGCCGTTCTGGTATCCTGCTCCTCAGAGGCGTTCAGGATTTCTGCCACACAGCGGGGAACCTGGACTTCCTTGCCACGCTGGATTTGATAATTGCGACCGTTCACTGCAACAAACACATCATCTTTGTACTTGTCGCTGTCCTTGAACAGTCTGACGGTCACCAGCTCATTGGCCTTATCCTCCATCTCCTGGATGTGGGGGGGGAGCACCTTGCCGTTTTTGTTCTTTACAGGCTCCACGGGTTTTTCCTCTTCTGTATCCTCTGCCTGCTTCTGGGCATTGGCAAGGATTTCAGCGGCCTGCTTCTCTGCTTCTGCAAGCATTTCCTTCGCCTTCTTTTCGGCATCTTCGGTGATCTTTGCAGCCGTGTCCTCTGCTTGAGCTGTCACTGTTGTGTTATCCTCTGGGGCTACTTCTTTAACTGCCTTTTCTTTGGTAGACATATTGTACCTCCTGTCTTTGTGGAAGGGCGGCGCAGGGGCAAACCCACGCCGCCCTCATGTTATGCGGTAAATGTAGAGGTGGTCTCCACACGAACCATGTAGTTCTCCACCAGGCGAATGGCGACCTTTGTTGCCTTCCAGCCTGCGGTAGCTCTCTGGTTCAAGGGGTCACCAGTTCCGGCGCTGCCAAGCTGCTTGACAATGTGCTGGAGGCCGCCGCCCGTCAGTTCCGTGGTGCCGTAGGCATCATCGCCAAGAACCAGGGTGGAATACACATCACGGCTTCCAGCTGCACCACCAGTAAACACCTTTGCCTCAGAGGTCTCTACAAAGCGAACACCCTCAATGCGGCCAATTTCGCCCTCATAGATGCCCTCAGGGTCAGAGTAGCTCTTCACGTTCACCCACTTGGGATCACTCATCAGATCGTAGGAAACGTCAGGATGGATGATGCCTGCATAGTAGCCGTTGATCTTCGGTGCATTCATGACCTTGAGGAAACGCACAGCCCGGCGAATGGCATCTACAGTCAGGTTGCAGTTGTCGGTCTCATCGGTGAAGTACAGGGCAGCTCTAGAGCTTACCTGGCCCTCTGCATACTGGACGTTGGTGCCGCCGTTTAGTACCTCACGGGTAATGGTGTCCAAGGTTCTGCCTGCCTGGCTGCCCAGGGCCTTTGTAGCGGTCACCAGCTGATTGTCAATGGCAGTCAGCAGTAGAATGTCAGACAGCTCAACGTAGCCGCCATACTGGCTGACCGTGCCACGAATTACGCTGAGGGAAATCTTCTGACCGTCCGGGGTTACACCTTCGGTGAGAGGCGTGAGGGCCTTGGGTAGTGTGTCATACTTGCGGAACTCAATGGTCTTGCCACCATTCTTGGGGATGGGATGCTTCTGGGCAAACTGGTCATGGACCAGGTTAGCCTCCGCCAAGTCAATGAGGTAGTCACTGTACCATACCTTCATTGCATCGCTGAGGCCAGCATCTGTGGTTACGTTGGTATTGCCGTCAAATAGGCTGAGATTGATTGCCAAAAGGATCATCTCGCCATTTCTTGTCTTGTTCATGTTGGGCTCCTTTCCCTTATGCCGGGAGAGGGCTTAGCTAAAAGCTGATTAACTCTCCCCTTAGTGATCTGCGGGCGATTTCAGCTCTCTCCTGCTTTGAAAGTTTGCTTACATCGTCCTTCACGGTAAATGCACTCTGGGAAGCGGTGCCGTTTTCTGGGGGTCTTGCACCTTTACTGCGGATGGTGTCTACCACCTGCTTTTCGGTTTGGGCAGCTGTGTATTGGGCAACACCATGCTTGATGTCGTCCAGGTGTGACACTTCATAGGCGTGCTGTACAGGAATGCCAGATTTCAGCAGGGATAGAAACTGTGGGTTTTGCATCTCTGTCTGGAAGTCAAAGTCAGGGTAGGTCTCTCTTACCTGCTCCGCTTCCTCTAGCCACCGTTGGGTCTGCTGATGTACCATCTGCTCCCTCTGTTGGACCTGTTCCCGATGCCTAAACTGTGCATTCGCCCGCTCTAGGGCTTTGAACTGCCTGTACTGCTCCACGCTCATGCCTGCCTCTTCGGCGGCCTGGCCCCACATCATGTCGTCGCTCTCAATGGCGGCCTGCAGCTTTGCCACATCTCCGTCTTTGATGTTGTAGCGGTCCATGAGCATCTCAAGGACAGGCTGGCTGTTGCTAAGCTTTTCCTCCAGGGCTTTCTGCTCAGCAAATCGGCGGTTGATGAGTCGCTGGATATCTTCGGTGTAAATGTCCTTATAGTCACCGCTCACAAGCTCCCGGTAGGCTTTGCGCTTCTCTTCCAGAGTTTGTTTCGATGTGTCTTTCACATCTTTGGTCTTGTCCTCCCCGGCGTCGGGAGTGGTTCCTGTCTGTGCTTCGGCAGCGGGATCATTGCCCTGCTTGCCAAACTTCACGTGTTCAAATCCGCCCGGTTTCCCCCGGCGGGTGCGTCCGGGGACTGCCTGGGTCCCACCCTTTGTGCTGTCATCAACCTGTCCGGCAGCAGTCGCCCCGGTGCCTTCTCCTCCGGCAGAAGCAGTACCGCCATCGAAAAGTCTCAGATCAATTTCCAGCATGTTAAATGTTTTCATATAGGATTTCCTCCTCATAATCGCAGGTACTTTCCCTGTGTAAGCAGCCTCTTTCCTTTGCCTTGACAGGCGGCCTGGCACTTATGTCCAAGCCGCCCCGCCAAGTGATAGAAGGAAATAACATGGAGGCAATTTCATGGTATCACGCATGTTCCGCATTTTCGCCGACATGAACTACAACGAACTCTGGGTACCCATTGGCGATCTGCGCAAGGCCAATATAGGCCATCTGAAAGGCAGCCATCACGCTTGCATCCCCTCTGTAGTGCAGCTCTACATCGGCATCCTCTATCTTGTTTTGCAGTACATCCTCAATGTGCTCCCCTGCGTTCCTCAGATAGCCAACCAGGGCATAGACAATGGAGGAGACCGCTGCACAGACAAGCTCGCTGCCTGTTGCATGTCCCTTCACAGTCAGGCGACTTTCTCCTCGGTCAAATACAGCTACCACTTTTGTCATGCTTCACCTCACGACTTCGGCCTTGCCGCATCGCTTCCGGCGTTCATGTTGGGGTTACTTCGGGCTGCAAGGCGTTCCCCGTAGCCTGTCATGGGTTGTTGCGCTTTGTTTACGCTCTGAATGAGCTGACCACCTGGGCCTTTTCCACCTCCTGCTTGAGGCGGTGCAGTTCCACCACCAAGAGGTCCGGCAATGCCCATATCTTGCCCGGTGAGAGCCTGCAACATAGCCGCCATTTGGTTCATCTGCTGGCTCATCTGCTGACAGATGTTGAGGAGTGTAGCCCCCTGCTCCACCTGCTCACGGACCTTTTCGATGCCTTCAAATTCCATCATGTCCAAGGCACCCATAGCCTCTTGTGCTCTCTCCGGGTTAAAGAAGCCCATACTGTAGAGTTCTTGTGCTCTGGAGTTCTGCTCCATCCGGGAGAATGGATTCTTTTTCTGTGCCTTGATCTTAATGTCAAAGACGGGCTTGCGCACCATCTCCTCCATGCCGGGCCGCTGCACAACAGGGTCTACAGGCTGTTCTTTAATCCCTGCATTGCTCATATCAACAAAGTCATAGCTACCGGGCAGAGTCCCGGTAATGCGGAACGACCGTGCCTCATCATAGAACTGACGGATTAGTTCAATGCAAATGCCATTGATCTTCATGTGGGTACGGTAGGAGGCCGAAATCATATCTCGGCTTGCCTTGTTCCCCGCCTCCTGTAGGGCAGCAATGGCAGCGGCAGCGGTTACACCAGAACCAACGGCACCAGAGTTTACGTCTCGGTTTGCCGCCGTGTCCTTCATCTCTTCGATCTTGAGCTGCAGCACATCCAGGTATACCCCAGACAATGGCTGTGTCACAATCTCTTTAATCCGTGTCTCAGATACATCTCCCTGCACACGGACAAAAGATTTCGTCCAGTCTGCAAATTCCTCTTCGTTTACCCCTGCCATCTCTGATACCCAGAAGCGCTTCTTCGTGGTCATCATGCTATTTTCCATGATGTTGGCAGAGAGCTTGTCAATGTAGAGCTGTGGGTCCTTGCAGATTGCCACATAGCCAAAACCTGCAGGGGTTCCCTTCTCTGGGAATAGCACGTCAAAGACCACAGGGTACAGTCCGTGGCCATACCAGCCATCCACGCTGTAATCCGGGTCATTCTCACTGGCGTAGAGCAGCACATCCCCTACAAACTTCACATAATGCAGCACCGTCTTGCCCGTTGGCAGCTTCTTTTTGTAGTACCAGTCCACCACCACGGACTTGTCAGAGGTGTCTACTGTGTCATCATGGATGTATTCCTTCACATCCACCACACCGCCACCCATTTTCCCCGCATGCTCTGGATATTGCTGATCCAGAAGGTCTGTGTCAACCAGCTCCACGATGAATAGGTTTCTGGAGTCCTGAATATCCGTCACGCCGGGCTCCCAGAAGATTTTCAGCAGGTCAATGCCTCGAATGTCAATGTCACCCAGTCCGTTTTCCTTCTCCGGGTTCCAGAACACGCCATAGACCGCCGTACCATGCTTTAGTTTCTCCCACCAGTTGTCGGAATAGGTCTGCTCATACTCGTTGTATTCCAGGATGACAGGAAGCACAGAGGACAGCATCTTTGCGCTCTCCTCATCGGAGCGCTCACGGGGCAGGACTACGGGCTCAGGGTAGTTGTCCATGACATCTGCGTGTTTATTGAGAATGGAGTTAAACAGCCAAGCACTGGACGGCTCCGGGGCATTCCCATTCTTCTTTTTGCGGATGACTTCCCAGTGGCGAAGCTCCCACCACTGCTCATCCTCCACCACACGGCTCTCAAGGTTTTCCTTACCCTGCTTGTACTTGGTCAAGGTGGCAACTGCTTTGCCTAGCTCTTCTTTGCCAATCTTATTCGGGTTCTGGTCCCTGGTCACCATGTCAAGCGTCACCTCTGGTGGGATATATGCCCTAGTCTGGGCTCCATCCATTGGCAGCTCCTCTGTGTTTGGTCTATTGAATATTGCCATCTACTCCCCTCCTAATGTCTCCTGTAAAAGTCGTACCTGTCATACTCCACCTCTTGGTGTCTGTCCAGCGGGTCATACAGCACCAGTGCAGGTGCTTTTTGTGGTCTTGGCGAGATAGGAGACTTCATGCACACATAGCGCAGCTCGTCATAAATGTGGTCCTCTCCATCTGTGTCAATGTCCTCTACGTCTTTCTCGTCATAGACAAGGTTTGGTATGGTGCGGATAAAGTGCTTGCAGGTGTTGAATACATAGAGCATGGGGATTCCGTTCTCGTCGAAGGCAAGCCTGTGGTGCACCTGCATCTTGCCGTCAATCCTGGAATTGTCCCCCTTCTCAAAGAACACACGCTCCCGCTCCATCAGTGCCCCTATACTCTCTGTGCCGTCACTGTTCCAGATAGCAGGGTCACCCACGCCTAATATCTGCCGTCCCTTTAGGTTCGGGTCCTCTGACTCAATGCGTTTGATCTCCTGTGCCACTCTGGCGGGCTCCCACTTTACGCCCATATTCGGTGTGCCTGTGCAGCCGTACAGCTCCCGTATGCGATACATGCGCCTGTCATGGTCTATGGCGTACCAGCCGCAGGAAAAGGGTCTGGAATAGCCCCAGTCGAAGGAGCGCCAAACACGCCACTCTTTTGGGATCAGGAATGGTGTCACCACATGGGTGTTCACCCGGTCTTTGTAGTGATCTGAGTCGTTGCGCCATTCCGTGAATACCTGCCCGGAGAAGGTGTCCCAATCTCCATATAGCAGCGCATTCCTCTCCTGCTCCGGCATGGAAGCAAGCTTTGTGAGATACTCAGGGTCATTCTCGAGGAGAATCTGATTATCAAAGACAGAGGATGGTACAAAGATACGGGACTTATACCGTTTCTCTTCTCTCCCATCCGGGAAGCGTATCTTAACTTGATCCCAGATGGTCTGCATGGGCTTACCTGCTGTAATGAAGCGCTCCTTGACCCAACCATGACCGATACCACCGGGGTTCGCCTGTGCCCGTATATAGCACCTTGTCCCAGGCCCATTTGGTCTGTTGCGGGAGAAGAGATAGCTGTACTCCTCCCAGAGAAACTGGGTCAGCTCGTCAAAGTCAATAAAGTCATAACGCTTGCCCTGGTAGTTGAGCCTGTCTTTGGTGTGCTGCAAACTACCAAAGAATATCTTTGCCCCAGAGGGGAAGGTCCACACATGCTTACTCTCATTGAATTTTGCCTTTTTAAACGCTGTCTTGTATATCTCTGTGGAGCGGTCCATGAGCTCTGTGAGTTGAGGGAAGGTCTTGCGCAGGATCAGGCCCCTATAGTGGGGTATCTCTACCTGTCGCAGGGCTTCTGCCAGTGCACAGTCCGACTTCCCGCCGCCTGCAGCGCCGCCATAGAGAGCCTCATCTTCAAAGCGGGCCATAAGTGCAGCCTGTCTAGGCTGTGGCTGCCAGGCTATGCTAGGGGGCATTATTTTGCCCCAAACGCCATCGTCCCTTTTACCCACTCTCCATCACCATCCTTGAAGAGGAAATCGCCAGCTGCAAGCACAAATTTCTCTTCTCCACACTTGCCTACCCCTGCATCTGTTGATATGCGCAAGGTTACCTCTGTTTGCACACAGTATCCATCGCCCAACATATCCTTAAACTCCTGTAGGCAAAGGTCACTTGTATCCCACAGGTTACCCTCTTGTCCTTCTCGCCCTGCTTCTGCAAACGCTTTCCCAAAAAGACTTTTACCTGTACTGATCTTTTTCTCAAGATGATCCATTTTTGTTTTCTCCTTTTTATTCTTGTTTTTCTTCCTCTGGCGGCCCTGGATTCTCCATCACAGGGGCCAGTACTACAACACCGCTGGTCTCTGTTTCGTCCTCGGTTTCACTCTGCGCCTTGCTCCTCCATTGTTCAGGCCGTCTGTTACACAGCCAGAAGATAGCAGAGGTAGGGTCTGGTGGAATGTACTTGGTTACCCTCTTTACACACACCTCTACATCCTCCCCGGTCTCTTCATCTCGCTTAGTTCGGTACGTTCTCTCCTCATACTCGATGCCGCAGGCCCTCCGAAACAGGGCATTCTCCACCTCATCATCTGGTTTTTTCTTTGCTTGCGTGAAAGTTGCCTTTAAAGCCTCATTTTGCTGGCAATACTTACGGAAAACAGAGTAGGAAAGACCAAGATTCTCCGCTATGCTCTTGGCTGTCGCCCCCTTCTCTGTCCACTGCGCAATCTTATCCAGATACGGCAACACATGGGACTCGTATTTACTTTTTGCCACAGCGCCACCTCCCTGTCTTTTGCGCTCTGTCTATATGGTAATATGCCTGCATTTCGTTTGCGCCTGTAAAACGAAAAAAAGTCCCCAGTTTCCCAGGGACTTTCTTGTGTCTATTCTCTTTTCATTACTCCAATAACCATTTGCTGTGTCTTCTGGTCAATTCTGGCTTTGACTTGGTATTCCTCTAACAACTTGTGCACCTCAACCTTTGGGTATTCCAGCCGCCAGCCGAGCACTTCCCCGTCCTCAACTTCTTCCTGCCCATAGCTAAGGGCAAGCTGTATCATGTTAGCATCCAGGGCCAGCATTGCCTCCCTGTCACCCTCTACAGTCTCCAAGAGTTCTTTGATCTTTTTCCCCTGGTCCTCAACCTTTTTGCGATACTTCCCAAGCTCATGCTCTAGTCGCTTGATTTTGTCTACATTTCTCTCCACAGCATTCTTTCCTTTCGTGGTAGTCTGTCAGGCAAGCAGCAAGGTTACAGGATTTCCAGCCTTTCACGTTTGCGCAATGTTTCTCTACAAATTGGTCATAGGTTTTCCTGTCTGGGAATGTCATCTTACTGCATTCACACCGCACTTCCAACTTCCCATCATAGCGAAAATATGGACACATCCACGTTTTGCTTGAGTATCCTGTGCTCACTAATTACCCCTCCTTCACTTTGCCAAACACCTCAATGTATTTGTCTGGGTAGATATGACCCAAAATATGCTTAACGTACTCTTCACTCACAAGCAATATCGCTCCGCTATCTTCTATGTAGTCAAAGAAACGGCCTTTCTTTGTTTTGTAAATTGTGTTTGTACATATTCCAGCAAAATATGTGGGCTTTAATAACAATGCATCACCTTTTATCAACCTGTTATACTCACAGATTTTCTTTGCCGTTTCTGTATCATACAACTTGTGGTCAATTATTGCTTTCATGTTTGCCCCCCTCACAACCCTCTCTACACCATCCGCCAAGCACACAGCGCAGGCCGTCCTTGTACAGCCACTTGCATTCCTTGACTGGTGTTTTGTGTTTACAGGTGTTCAGTCTGCACTTGCCGTCTGTTCGCCGGAATATACAGGCTTTGTCGTTGCACATGAGGTCACCTCAACAACTCACACAAGAAAGCCAAGTTGCAGGCGGCGTGCTTATAGTGCTCTATGCCGCTCTCTTGGTCCTTGCTGTGTCTATCCTCTGCGAATGCGTGTACATGGCGCAGGAGTGCGTCTACATATCGCTCAACCTCAACCTGCTTCCAACTCTCATTTGAGCCGTATTTTTTGACTCCGTACTCTCGCACCTCAGCAATTTCATTGCATATCTGATATGGGACAAGGTGGAGCTTTGGCTTGCCTGCATCGGCTTTGATTGTTTGGTCTTTAATTCTTATTGGCTCTATTTCATTGTTATAAATAAGATCGATGCTGTTCTTCATCATGTCATTCCCTCCTCACCCATACACTCCAATCTCCAACCGTATAATCTCAGCCAATCCCGCAAGAAACTCCGAGTTTGTCAGCTTACCACTGTCAATCCTGGCCGCTAATCCAAACTTGTCACGCAAATATTCCGGGTCCATCCGGCTAAACATAACCTCAATAGCTGTCCTTGTTGCTCTCTCGACTCGTGATGCTGTGGTGCCGTACATCTCAGCCAGCCCTGGGTAAAACGTCTTTGTCACTTGGTCTAAGATGGACGGGTCCTCCAGAGCCATTACAAGCCCTGTCTTGATGTACTCGTAACCCTTGAGGTTGGATGGTATTCCGATGATAAATAGCTTGGATATGATTAGTTCTTTGACTGATGGGGTTACTCTGGTGTTTGGTGTTTTCATAGTGATTCCTCCGGCTCTCCCATCCCCAACGCATTCCGCAAATTGTTCCTCATGACCTGTACATCAACCTGCAAGCTCTTGTTTTCGGTCTCCAACCTCTCCACCTCTGCCAGGAGATAGGAGATATATTCAGGTGCCTTTGCTATTAAAATTGCGTCAGGGTGGTCTATATAGTCATCATAACCTTGGTGATGCTCTTTGCCTGGGTATGATTTTGCCATCTTATCTGCTCTGGTCATCCCTAGACTGCGACGTTCATCAACCGGGCCGCTATATTTTTCGTACTGCTGGAAAGTAGGGCAAGCGTCCTGCAAACCCCATCGAGCGAAGTCCATCACATAGTATTGGCCGCTATGGTCTGTCATGAGTTTGCACATCTTATGCCCAGTGCGAATCTCCCACCTCCACGGCCCCGGTGTTGCCGCCTCCAACCTAGCACGGATTTCTTCAAGTCTGGTCATTGCTCGTCCTCCTCAAACATGTTGTCATCCTCTTCGCACTCTTCCAGGTATGTCTGGTATGCTTCCTCACAGAATCTGCCCTCACACATAAATAATCCAAGCGGCATATGTCTTGATTCCAGGTCCCCACGACCTGTCCTCTCACAGTAATTATGGATAAGCTCGCTATAGCAAAGCTCCTCAAAGGTATATGGTCTTTTCATTGCTGACCCTCCAATCAATCATACTCATACTCCCCAAGGCAAACCTCTTCCCGGCACTCTGGGCAGTCAACATACCCCCACGGGTCACCCCAGTATTCAGGTGCCGTTATGTCATCCCAATCAATTTTCACCTCTCCCTTGCAATGCGGACAAGTGAATCTGATAGAGGTTGGTGCTGAAACAATCGTGAAGTCAGTTTCTTTGCCCATTACCATCCCCCTCCATCGCCGCCTGGGCTTCTTTTCTGGCCAGGAATAACTCATAACCATTAATTGCACCCAATAGCGCATCCAAGTTTTTAAGCATGTAAACAAGCCCTGGATCAGTATGAACATCATTGGCAGGGACTCTAACCAACCGCCCCGCCTTGTCCAGCTCCGCCAGCTCCCG
>JBHAQX010000142.1:0-4463 GCA_041830595.1 Evtepia sp. | reverse complement strand
CTTTTTGGTGCAGGAATTACCTTTCCGTCCCACGGCAGAGAACTTGGCAAAGCACCTCTTTGTGGAAATGAAACACAGGGGCTTTCCCATTTGCGGAATGACGGTATATGAGACACCTGACAACTGCGCCAGCTATGAGGAGAACCCCCTATGAGATACCCGATTGCCGAGTATTTTGTCAGCATCAATGGAGAGGGGCAGCGTGCTGGAGAGCTTGCACTCTTTTTGCGATTTCCAGGTTGCAATTTAGCTTGCACTTATTGCGATACAATGTGGGTGAATGAAAAAGACTTTACAGCAAAAACCCTTGAAAAAGAGGAGATTATTGCGCTAGCAGTCCAGGCAGGCGTTAAAAACATCACCGTAACAGGGGGAGAGCCTTTGCTGCAGCCGGGCATAGCAGAGCTGCTGGCAGAACTGAGCCGGCTGCCGAATCGCATGGTGGAAGTGGAGACCAATGGCAGTGTAGACTTGACCCCGTTTTTGCAGGCAGCACCACAGGTTTCTTTTACCGTCGACTACAAGCTGCCGTACAGCGGTATGGAGAGCAAAATGTGCCTGGATAACCTAAGGCAGTTGCGTCCAGTGGATACCCTTAAGTTGGTCTGTGGCACCAAGGAAGATTTGGAAGTGGCAGCAGAGATACTGGAGAAATATGCGTTGCCGGGACGTGTGCCCATCTATTTCAGTCCTGTTTTCGGCAAGATAGAGGCACAAGAGATGGTAGCGTTTTTGAAGGAACGTAGATTGAACGAGGTGCGGCTGCAGCTTCAGCTGCACAAATACATTTGGCCGCCAGAGGCAAGGGGGGTATAGTATGGCCATTGATGTAGAAAAGATTCGGGGGCATATCCGAGGAATTTTGGAGGCCCTTGGAGATGACCCAAACAGAGAGGGGCTTCGAGAAACCCCGGAGCGGGTGGCCCGCATGTATGAGGAGGTTTTTGCAGGGATGAACTACTCCAATGCAGAAATTGGGGAGATGTTTTGCAAAACCTTTGATGAAGACAGCCATACAGACAGCAGCGATCTGATTCAGGTCAGGGACATCGAAGTTTTCAGCTATTGTGAGCACCACTTGGCCCTGATGTATGACATGAAGGTAAGTGTGGCCTATCTCCCCAAGGGACGGATATTAGGCCTTTCCAAGATTGCCCGTATTGTAGACATGGCGGCAAAACGCCTGCAGCTGCAAGAGCGGCTGGGCAGCGACATTGCAGAGATTATGACCATGGTAACAGGCTCCGATGACGTAGCGGTCTCCATTGAGGCCAGCCACAGCTGCATGAGTGCTCGAGGCATACAGAAGGCAGGCGCCAGGACGTATACAACCACCTTTCGAGGGAAATTTCAAACCGATGGACTGTTACAGGCCCGTTTACGGTAAAGGAGTGTTAGGATGAAAGCATTGGTACTTTGTAGCGGCGGGGTTGACTCCACCACCCTGCTGGCCATGGCAGTGAAGGAGCATGGTGCAGATCAGGTGTTTGCCCTCTCCATTGGCTATGGGCAGAAGCACCGGAAGGAGCTGGAAGCGGCCCAGGCCGTTTCCGGTTATTATAAGGTGAAGCAGGACTTCTTGAATTTAGAGGAGGTATTTTTCTCCAGCAACTCCTCTCTTTTAGAGCACTCAACGGTTGCCCTACCTCGAGGCAGCTACGGCAGCCAGAAGGAGGAGCAGGGGGAGAAACCAGTCTCCACCTATGTGCCCTTTCGCAATGGCATCTTTCTCTCCGTAGCGGCAGGGGTGGCCTTGGCCCAGGATTGCGGCATACTATACTACGGTGCCCACCAGGATGATGTCGCCGGGGTGGCCTATCCGGACTGCTCCCCAAATTTTGTGGAGGCGATGGACAAAGCCATCTTTGAGGGCAGCGGAAAACAGCTCCATGTGAAGGCTCCCTTCCTCCACTTAAGCAAGGGCGCAGTTGTGAAAATGGGACTGGAGCTGGGTGTGCCCTATGAGCTGACCTGGTCATGCTATGAAGGGGGCGAAAAACCATGTGGCGTTTGTGGCACATGTATTGACAGGGAAAAAGCCTTTACAGAAAATGGTGTGGTAGATCCACTGAAAAAGGGAGGAAAATGACCATGACAGGAAGAAGTCAGGAGCAATTAGAAGGGGTAACCCTCCTGGGGAATCAGGGGAGCCAATATCCCGACAATTATGCCCCCCAATTACTGGAGACCTTCGAGAATAAGCACCCGGACAATGACTATTTTGTGAAGTTTAACTGCCCGGAGTTTACCTCCCTCTGTCCCATGACCGGGCAGCCGGACTTTGCCACGATTTATATTTCCTATGTGCCCAATGTGCGCATGGTGGAGAGCAAGAGCCTAAAGCTGTATCTCTTCTCCTTCCGCAATCATGGCGATTTTCATGAGGACTGTGTCAATGTCATCATGAAAGATTTGATTAAACTGATGGATCCCAAGTACATTGAGGTATGGGGTAAGTTTACTCCACGAGGCGGCATTTCCATTGACCCCTACTGCAATTATGGCCAAAAAGGCACCCAGTGGGAGCAGGTGGCTTGGAATCGCTTAAGTCAACATGATCTCTACCCGGAACGGGTAGACAACCGATAGGAGGACACCATGAGCAGAGGAATGAAAGTGTCAGAATTGCCCTACAAGCGGGAGACCTTGGAGGAGATCAGCCAAGAGGCCAAAGAGATCATCGCCTTAGTAGAAGGGGCAAAGAGTGCCCAAGAGGTGCTGGAGGCCCGCAACCGCTACTGCAAGCTGGTGGTGAACTACCACACAGCCTACGCCCTCTCCTATATGCGGTACAGCATTCACACCGATGATGCTTTCTATTTAGGGGAGAAAGACTACTACGATGAAATCGGCCCGAAGGTCCAGAGCCTGATGCTGGACTATGCCAAGGCCATGATTGCCTCTCCCTTCCGGAAGGAGCTGGAGGAATCCGGGGAGATCATCCCCCTGGTATTTCGCTCCTTTGAGGTGGAGTGCAAGGCCATTTCCCCTGAAATTGTGGAGGATATGATCGAAGAAAACCGACTGACCAGTGAATATTCCCAGCTGATGGCGGGGATGGAGTTTGATTTTCGAGGAGAAAAGCTACCCAGACCCCTTTTGATGAAACATGCCAAGAGTGAGGACCGCAACGAGCGAAAAGAGGCCTATGAGGTGCTGGGAAACACCTTGGCCCAGCATGCCCAGCAGCTGGATGATTTGTTTGATCAGCTGGTGAAGGTGCGGGATCGAATGGCCAAGAAGATGGGCTACGAAAACTTTGTGGAGATGGGCGACTATCGCATGGGCCGTCTGGGCTATGGCCGCAAGGAAATTATAACGTTTCGGGACAATATTGAGAAAGATATCGTCCCTGTCATTGGACGGCTTCGCCTGGAAAACGCCAAGCGCTTAGGGCTGTCGGAGCTAAAGCTCTACGACTATGACATCATTATTCCAGGGGGCGATCCGGTACCCGTGGGAGGGAAAGAAGAGATTTTTGCAGCAGCTCAGGAGATGTACCGGGATATGTCTCCGGATACAGGCCGCTTCTTCGATTTCATGCTGGAAACCGAGGCCTTTGACGTAGACTCCCGGAAGAATAAGTGGGGGGGAGGCTATTGCACGGAGTTCCCCGCCTATCGGCAGCCCTTCATCTTGGCAAACTTTAATGGAACCTCTGGGGATGTGGATGTGGTTACCCATGAGGCAGGTCATGCCTTTGCTGCCTATATGACCATGGACAACAAGTTCGCAGTGGAACTCTCCGTCGGCGGGATGGAGACAGCGGAGACCCACTCCATGAGCATGGAGTTTTTCTCCTGGAAGTACATGGACAAGTTTTTTGGAAAGGATGCAGGGAAATATCAGTTCATGCACTTGCTGGACTCCCTATCCTTTTTGCCCTACGGCACGATTGTGGACGAATTCCAGCGACAGGTCTATGAAAGACCGGAGATGAGTCCGGCCCAGCGCAAAGAGGTGTGGAAGGACTTAGAGGCACGCTTCCGGCCTTTTGTCTCCGCCCAGGGAATTCCCTATCTGGAGGAGGGAACCCGCTGGCAGTATCAGATGCACATCTACGAAATGCCCTTTTACTACATTGACTACTGCTTGGCCCAGACAGCGGCCCTGCAATTTTTGCTCATGGCCCAGAAGGACTATGGTGATGCCTTCCAGCGCTATGTAACCCTTTTGTCCCAAGGCGGGGAAAAGGACTTTGCCCAGCTGTTATCCCAGGCAGGTCTGCGCTCTCCCTTTGAAGAAGGGGCCCTGAAGCAAGTGGCCAAGGAGGCGGAAGCGCTCCTTATGGAGCTTTCCAAGCAGGCAGGACTGGACTGATCTTAATTTTGTATAAAAAATGTATTCATTATAAAATAAGAAGTTAATTTTAAATTTTATAAAAAAATAATTTGCTTTTTTTAAAAAAATTTTTATACTACGCACGTTACATATCTGGTGGGCTACTCAAGAGGCTGAAGAGG
>JBHAQX010000141.1:0-5710 GCA_041830595.1 Evtepia sp. | reverse complement strand
GCAATTACGCCCTGCTCACCGGTGTGCTGAGCCGATATCTGTCCATCAAGCAGGATGGTGCCCTTGCCGCACTCAATGAACACCTAGCTGCCCTGCTGCGCTGTGTTGACAAGGATGTCTACATTGCCCTGGAAAACCTGCTGAATACCCTCATCCCCAAAAAACCCTTGCGGGAGTATGGCATGACCCAGGCCGATGTGCAGCTCTTCACCGATTCTGTGCGGGAAAACCAGCAGCGGCTTATGGCCAACAACTTTGTGCCCCTGGGCGACAAGGACGTCTATGCCATCTATGAAGCGCTGCTATAACGGCTTTTTCCCCCTCTTTTGCGTATTTTAGAAAAGGAGTGTTTCCTATGTCATTATCTAAGGCACTACCTAACATCGTCACCTCATCCCTTCCCGGCCCAAAAGCTAAGGCTGTGATCGACCGCCGGGCCGCCTCCACCGCCGCTGCTGTAAAATGCGTCTACCCTCTTGTCCTTGCCCGGGGCGAAGGCGCCATGGTGGAGGATGTGGATGGCAACATTCTCCTCGATTGGGTCGCAGGTGTAGGGGTTCTGAACATTGGCTACACCCATCCGGAACTGGTTAGCGCAGTCAAAGCCCAGGCAGATCAATACTTTCATGTCATGAGCAATATCATGACCCACGAGGGCTATGTGGCCTTGGCCGAAAAGCTGGGTCCCCTTGCTCCCGTGCGTGGGGATCACCGAAAGGTATTCCTGGCAAACTCGGGCGCTGAAGCCAATGAAAATGCTGTGAAAATTGCAAAGGGCTACACCAAACGGCCTAACATCATCGTATTCTCCGGCGGCTTTCACGGGCGCACCATGCTCACCATGACCATGACGGCGAAAAAAGCCTATGCAACGGGGATGGGCCCCTTCCCCGATGGCATTTACAGAGCCCGCTTCCCCTACTACTACAGAGCCCCTGCCGGAATGCCAGACTCTGCCCGCCTCTCCTATTACATCGACAGCATCAAGTCCGTGTTTGAAGAGTGCGCACCCCCCAGCAGCGTTGCCGCCATCGTAGTGGAGCCCCTGCAGGGAGAGGGCGGCTTCATCCCCGCTCCCATCGAGTGGGTAAAGGCCCTGCGTGCCCTGTGTGATGAGCATGGCATTCTGCTCATTGCCGATGAGGTACAGACTGGATTTTGCCGCACCGGAAAATTCTTTGCCAGCGAGTACTGGGCCCAGGCCGATGCCGCTCCCGATATCCTGGTCACCGCAAAGTCCATTGCCGGGGGTCTGCCCCTGAGCGCCGTAGTCACCAGAGATGAAATCATGGATGGGGTTCCTGGCGGCACCATTGGCGGCACCTACTGCGGCAACCCCTTGGCCTGCGCCGCCGCACTCAAGCTAATCGACGTTATGGAGCGTGACAAGCTGGCCGACCGTGCTGCCCAGATCGGAACTGTGTTTATGGATACGGTCAAGAGTTGGCAGAAGGAGTTCCCCATCATCGGCGATGTCCGTGGTCTGGGCGCTATGATCGGCATTGAATTTGTCAAGGATCCCCAGACAAAAGAACCGGACCCCACCTTTGTCTTTGACCTGGTGCAGGAAGCCGTACAGCGGGGACTGATCATTGAGAGTGCCGGCACCTATGGAAATGTCCTTCGTTTCCTCTCTCCCTTGGTGGTCACCGATGAGCAGCTGGCCGCCGGACTCTCTATCTTAAAGGATTCCATCAAGGCCCTTGTAAAGTAAAAACTGCCCCCCTCTAAGTACAGAGGAGGACAGTTGACACCTATTCGTTTTCCGTCAGATGGATGCGTTTGAATTCCAGCACATGAAAGGCCAGCTGTAAGCGAAAGCGAAGATCACTGCCATCTAAATCTTCCCCCAAAAGGGCCCGGATTTTTTTGATGCGGTAGTTGGTGGTATTCCGATGGCAGTAGAGGGCCTCTGAGACTTGGTTGACGCTACCGTTCGTCTTGAGATACAGTTCCAAGGTCTCAACCAACTGGCTTCCGCTCTGTCTGTCATAGGCCTCTAGAGGTTCCAGTACCTTGGTAAACTCTTTGAGTACCCCTTGATCTGTACAGGTAAAAAACAGCTGGAACACCCCCATTTGGTGAAATGCCATCTGTCCCCGTCCCTCGTAAATCCCTTGGAGCAAGGCCGCACAGGCCCGGTTGTAGCTTTGGGCGAGCTGCTGCACCCCGGAAAAGGCGGTGCCAATGCCCCCATAGAAATGAACGGTGGGGAAGCGACTTCTCCCATGGGCCAGAACTCCCTCTAGGCTGTTCGCCACCTGTTGATCCACGGCACCATGGTAAACGATTGCCACCTGGTTCTTATAGGGAAACACACAGACCTTCTCCGGGGCCTGATTCAGGTGGTTTTCTGCCAAGACGGTCATATCCTGGACAATGGTATCCGACGCTTTTTGCTGGTCCTTTGCCTGGCAAGAGACCACTGCCACACAGTATACCCCTTTCGGGTCAAAGCGATTGGCAAGCAGTCGGGTTTCGTTCTCCGAGGTAAGCTGGTTATCACCAGCCAAGAGGGTTTGAAAGATGTAGGCCAGGCGGTCATGCTCATGGGCCCTGAAAAAGACCTGCCTGCTGTAGTCCTGGAGCACATCGGCCAAGTGGTACTTCCATGGCATGGTGATGAGAGGGAAGTTGCTCTCTTCACAGAGGGCTAGAAGCTCCTCGGAGATTTCCTCCTCCAAGATATACTTGCCCACATTGACAATGACTCCACAGGCGTTTTTTTCAATGAGCATTTTGATAAACTCTTCAAACTCTTCCCGCTTGTCAAAGCTATGACCGGTTAGCACCATGAGCTCGCCACCCCGGAGAAAGGCAGCATTTTCGATATCCTCGGAAAAGTACAGCCAACGAAGGGAACGGTGGAGACCCTCTTCCCCTGCTAAAACCTTGAGTTGATACTTTTCTCTTGTCTGTTCAAATACGGTTTTTAGCATAAGTGCAGCCATGGCCCCATCCCTTCTTTCCTCTGATTGTTCGTTGAGTATGGTCATTTTACACGAAATCAGAAGAAGATTCAAGGAGGCTTTTGTTCTTGACAGCAAGAGACCCCATTGCTATGCTGAACAAGAACGATATACATTACCTTATATTTCCCACTCTTTTTCCATACAACCTTATCGTAGAAAGGACTTTTTCTTATGGCACTGATGACTGGAGCACAATACATTGAAAGCATTCGCAATCTAAATCTACGGGTTTATATGTTTGGCAAGCAGATCGAAAATCCCGTAGATGATCCCCTCCTGCGCCCCTCCCTCAACAGCGTGCGCATGACCTATGATCTGGCACAAAATCCAGAGTATGCCGACCTAATGGTCGTTACCTCCCACCTGACCGGTAAGAAAATCAATCGCTTTACCAACATTCATCAGTCCACGGAGGACTTGATGAATAAGGTGAAAATGCAGCGCCTTCTGGGTCAACTAACCGGCGCCTGCTTCCAGCGCTGTGTGGGTATGGACGCCTTCAACGCCATCTATACCACCACCTATGAGATTGATCAAAAGTGCGGAACGAAATACCATGAGAACTTCCGCCGTTATGTGGAGATGTGCCAGGAGCAAGACCTGGTCATCGACGGCGCCATGACAGACCCCAAAGGCGACCGCAGCCTGCCCCCCAGTAAGCAAGAGGATCCCGATGCCTTTCTCCGTGTGGTGGAGCGTCGCCCCGACGGCATCGTTGTCCGGGGTGCCAAGATGCACCAGACCGGTATGTGCAACTCCCATGAGGTGCTGGTCATGCCAACACAGGCCATGGGTCCCGAGGATCGTGACTATGTTGTGGCCTTCTCCACCCCCACCAACGCAGAGGGCGTGTTTATGATTGTCGGCCGTCAGAGCTGCGACACGAGAAAGGCAGAGGGCACGAAAATTGACGTAGGCAACTACGAATTTGGCGGCGTAGAGTGCCTGGTGGTCTTTGACGACGTCTTTGTTCCCAACGATCGCATTTATCTCAACGGGGAAAGTGAATTTGCCACCATGCTGGTGGAGCGCTTTGCCGGCTTCCACCGCCAGAGCTATGGCGGCTGTAAAGTGGGCGTAGGCGATGTCCTCATTGGCGCTGCTGCCACCGCTGCCGACTACAACGGCGTGCCCAAGGCCAGCCACATTAAGGATAAGCTCATTGAGATGATGCACTTAAATGAAACCATGTTTGCCTGTAGCATCGCCTGTTCCGCTCAGGGTACCAAAACGGCCTCTGGCGGCTACCTGATTGACTTGCTTCTGGCTAACGTCTGTAAGCAAAACGTCACCCGCTTCCCCTATGAAATTGCCCGTCTGGCAGAGGACATTGCCGGCGGCAGCGTGGTTACCTGCCCCTCTGAGGCCGACCTGCGGGGTGAGTTTACCGGTCCCTTCGTGGAAAAATACCTAAAGGGTGCTGCCCATGTCTCCACAGAAAACCGTATTCGCATTCTGCGCCTGATTGAAAATATCTGCATGGGCGCCGCCTCTGTGGGCTACCTGGTGGAATCCCTCCACGGTGCCGGCTCACCCCAGGCACAGAGGGTTATGATTGCCCGCCAGGGTGATCTGGAGCACAAGAAAACCTTGGCAAAGTCCATCGCCCAGATCAAAGAGTAATTCTGCTAGACCTTGCCCAAACCAATCACATTGCAAAGGAGCGTTTCAATATGCTGGAAGAACTGGAAGTGCTAATGGATGAGCGGGTGCGCCCCATTTTGCGGGAACACGGAGGAGATGCCCATCTGCTGGATTATAAGGATGGTATTCTGCGCCTTCGCATGTTGGGCCAGTGCGCCGGCTGTCCCGCCGCCGACCTCACCAATGAAACCATCATTGAAGCCCAGCTGAAAGAAGCGGTTCCCGGTCTGCAAAAGGTTGTTTTGGTGAACGAGGTCTCTTCCTCCCTCCTAGAGGAAGCGAAACGGCTGATGCAGCGCTCCAGAGCCAACACCCCAGAACGCTTGGACTAAGTGTTCTACCGGCTTCTAGGCGCAGCGTTTTCATCCCTCAATACAAAAAAACGGACACCTATTCCACATAGGTGTCCGTTTTTCCGTTTTTAAAGAAGCTCTTGCAATTCTTTTGCCGTAAGGGTGGGGGAATAGTAAAAACCCTGCTCATACATGCAGCCAAACTCCTTGAGCTGGGCCACTTGGTTTTCTGTCTCTACCCCTTCCGCCACGAGGGCAATGTCCAAATTCTTTGCAATGTGAATCAGCCCTTCCACCAGAACCGCTCCCCGGGGATCATTGTCCAGCTGCCAGATGAGCAGACGCTCCAGCTTCACCGTATCCACCGGCATATCCAAAATGTGGCTTAGCCCTGAGAATCCAGTACCAAATGCCGTAAGCACAATCTCTGCACCCAGGTCGGCAAGCTCTGCAAGGTTAGTATGGGCCGTGGAAAATGCACTCATGGCAATGACATCGGAAATCTCAAAGGCCAGCTTCTCCGCCGGAATCTTTGCCTGCTTGAGTGCGGCTTTCACATCGGCGACAAAGCTCTCCTGGAGCAGCTGAATGGGCGATAGGGGAACTGCAATGGTCTCAAAGTCTTTTCCTGCCGCCATAAGCTCTGCAATCAGCTCACAGACTTTTCCGATGACATGACGGCCAACTTGAACCACCTGACCGGACTGCTCGGCAATGGAGAGAAATTCATGAAAGGCAATAATGCCATATTCTGCATCCAACATACGAATGTAGCAGTCGGCCCGAGTAAAGCGGCCTTGC
>JBHAQX010000140.1:0-5412 GCA_041830595.1 Evtepia sp. | reverse complement strand
TTTTCACGGCATCGTTCAGCATGGCCAGGGCCGCAGTGGTTCCGGGTCCTCCGCAGCCTTCCAGGCCGATTTCCTCCAGAATGTGAGCGACGGAGTCGCCTACTGCCGGCGTGGGGGCCAGGGACAGGTCGATGATTCCGAAGGGAATACCCAAGCGGGCGGATGCCTCGGCCCCTACCAATTGTCCCATTCGGGTAATTTTAAACGCCGTTTTTTTAATCACCTCTGCCACCTGATCCAGCGGGGCATCCGCCGGCATTTTCGACAGTGCGGACCGGACCGCGCCAGGGCCGGAAACCCCTACGTTCAGCACGCAGTCCGCTTCTCCCGTTCCGTGGAATGCGCCGGCCATAAAGGGGTTGTCCTCTACGGCATTGCAGAAGACCACCAGTTTCGCACAGCCGAAGCCTGCGCTGTCCTTGGTCAATTCGGCAGCTTCTTTGATCACACGGCCTATTTCTGCCACGGCGTCCATATTGATGCCGGCTTTGGTGGAGCCCACATTGACGGAAGAGCAGACAAAGTCGGTGGTGGCCAGAGCTTTGGGAATGGCCCGAATCAGCTTGCGGTCCGACTCGGTAAAACCCTTTTGCACCAGGGCAGAAAATCCGCCGATAAAGTTAATGCCAACGGTTTTCGCCGCCCGATCCATGGCCTGGGCAAAGGGGACATAGTCCTCCGTTTCCGAGGCGGCGGCCACTAAAGAGATGGGGGTGACAGAGACACGCTTGTTTACAATAGGAATGCCAAACTCCCGCTCAATGGCCTCTCCGGTTGCGACAAGATGCTGGGCCTTGCGGCAGATTTTATCATAAATATTTTGGCAGGGAATTTCCGGGTGACGATGGGCGCAGTCCAGCAGAGAGATGCCCATGGTGATGGTGCGGATATCCAGATGCTGCTGGTTGATCATCTGTATGGTCTGGAGGATTTCCGACGTATTAATCATGGTAAGCCCTCCTCCTTAAATACGATGCATGGCATTGAAGATGTCTTCCCGCTGAATCTGGATGGAAAGGCCGCGCTCCTTGCCGGCATTCTCCAGCAGAGCAGAGAGTTCTTGGATGGGGGCGGTGGATGCCGTGGTGTCCACCAGCATGACCATGGTAAAGTAGTTGGACAGAATGGTTTGGTTGATGTCCAACACATTCACATTTTGCTGTGCCAATAGGGTGCAGACCGAGGCGATGATGCCCACCTGGTCCTCTCCCAGTACTGTGACGATTGCGCGCATATTAATTCGTTCCTTCCGTAGTAGATTGCAGCTCATCCAGAGTGAGAGAAAATGCGGGGACAAACTGCTCCATAAAGTAATCCAGTTCAGGTAGTTTGAGGGCCTTTAGAGCCCCAAGGGTTTGTGCGGCGGCAGACTTAAACTCCATATTGCCAGCCTTCAGTTCTTCCAGACATTTCACATAGGCGGCCAGTTTATCGGCAGCTTTTATGAGGGCCAAAACCTCGGCGTCCTCCTCGGAAAAGACCGGGGCAAAGGCACCTCGCAGCCCGTCGGGAAGCATAGAGAGAAGTTGACCGGCGGCACCGGCCTCTACCTTCTTGTAGGCGTCTAGAATTTCCGGATTTTGATATTTCACCGGGGTAGGTAGATCTCCGGTAAAGATCTCCGAGGCATCGTGATACAGGGCAGCTACGGCCACGGTTCCGGGGTCGGTGCTGCCGCCGTAGAGGTCTCGGCGGATGACCGCCAAGGCATGGGCCAAAACGGCCACCATGTGAGAATGCTCTTGAATGTTTTCCGGCATGGTGTTGCGCATGAGTCCCCAGCGGGAGATGTAGCGCATGCGGGAAATGTAGGCGAAGAAGGGATAGGGCATGGGAGAACTCCTTCCGGGAAAAGTAGTTGCAGGGGAATGGGGCTTTATAGTACAATAGAGGCGCAACGCCCTCGTTGTCTACAAGGAAGACAGGGGCGGAAACGTTGCAGGAAAAAACGGGGGCAGCATCTTGCGAAGCCCCTTCGGATGCATTCGTAAGAATGGTATCTAAGACTCACATGATACCACACTTTTACCCGCAAATCAATTTCCTTTTCTCAGAACCTGCGCCCCGCGCAAAAGGAGTTTCCCATGAAAATTGCCATCCAAACCCTTGGATGTAAAGTCAACCAATACGAGAGCCAGGCCCTGGAGCTACTGCTGGTAGAACGGGGGCACAGCCTGGTTTCCCCAGAGGAAGTGGCCGATGCCTACATCGTCAACAGCTGCACGGTGACGGCCACCAGTGACAAGAAGTCCCGCCAGGCGGTGCGCCAGGCCAAGAAGCGAAATCCCCAGGCAGTGGTGGCCCTGTGTGGCTGCTACTCCCAGGTATCGACACCAAAAGCCCAGGAACTGGGTCTCGATCTAATTGGAGGGACTGGGGATCGAGAACAATTTTTAGACCTGCTGGAGCAGGTTTTTATAGAAAAAACAGCGCTTATCCATGTGGACAACCCCCAAGATCGAAAAAACTTTGAAATGTTACCCGGGGGCGGTTTAAGGGACAGGACTCGTGCTATGCTAAAGGTAGAGGACGGCTGCACAAACTTTTGCAGCTACTGCATCATCCCCTATGCCCGAGGGCCTGTGCGCTCCCTCCCCCTGGCTGCAGCGGTGGAGGAGGCCCAGCGGCTAGCCGCTCTGGGCTACCGGGAGATGGTGCTGACCGGGATTGAGATTTCTTCCTGGGGCAGGGACCTTTCAGGGGAAGAGACGCTCATTGACCTGGTGGAGGCCGTCTGTCGGGCAGCACCCGGTTGCCGCATTCGCCTGGGTTCTCTGGAACCTCGCACCATCACCCAGGAATTTTGCCGTAGACTAGCGGCTCTTGAAAACTTGCAGCCTCACTTTCACCTGAGCCTGCAGAGTGGCTGCGATGAGACCCTGCAGCGGATGAAGCGCCGCTATGATACAAAGCGGTATATGGAGTCGGTGGAGCTGCTGCGCAGCTACTTCCAAAATCCAGGCGTGACCACGGATTTGATTGTTGGCTTTCCAGGGGAGACCCCGGAGGAGTTTGAAAAAACCTTAGACTCTATCAGGCAGTGCCAGTTTTCCTCCATGCATATCTTCCCCTATTCCAAGCGGGAGGGGACCCCGGCGGCCAAGCTGCCCGGACAAATCGGCAATGAGGAGAAGGGGCGCAGGGCCAAGATGGCCGCTGCCCTGGGTACGGAGATGGAGAAGACCTACCTGAACCGTCTCTTGGGTGAAGTGCGCCCTGTCCTGTTTGAGACGGAGCGGAACGGAGTGTTTCGAGGCTATCTGCCGGAGTATGTGCCCGTAGAGGCAGCGGGTACGGGGCTTCAAAATGAAATTCGACAGGTACGACTGGATGGAATAGAAGAAAACACAGCGGGTGAAGTATACGTACACGGAACGGTTTTGTAGAGAAGGAGTGGGCATGATGAGCTATGCAGATCAGTTGTTTATTGAAAATTGTAAGGAGATTCTGACCAAGGGCGTATGGGATACGGATCAGGCGGTCCGCCCCCGTTGGGAAGATGGAAGCCCTGCTCACACGGTAAAGCGATTTGGGATTGTCAACCGCTATGATTTGCGGGAGGAGTTTCCCATTCAGACTATTCGCCAGATGTTTTTCAAAAGTGCAGTGGATGAACTGTTATGGATTTGGCAGAAGAAATCCAATAACATCAAAGATCTGTCCAGTGGGGTGTGGGATGCCTGGGCCGACGAGACCGGCTCTATCGGCAAAGCCTATGGCTACCAGCTTGGGGTCAAGCATCACTACCCCGAGGGGGAGTTTGACCAGGTGGATCGGGTGCTGTTCGACCTGAAAAACAACCCGGCCTCCCGCCGGATTATGACAAACCTCTATAACCACCACGACCTATGGGAGATGGCTCTCTACCCCTGCGCCTACTCCATGACCTTTAACGTCAGCGGCAAAACGCTGAATGGAATTTTAAACCAGCGCTCCCAGGATATGCTCACGGCCAATGGCTGGAACGTGATGCAGTACGCGGCCCTGATGCACATGATGGCCCAGGTGAGCGGCCTTGAGGCGGGGGAACTGGTACACGTGATTGCCGATGCCCACATCTATGACCGCCATGTGCCGGTGGTGGAGGAGATCATTGCCAGAAAACCCTTTGCTGCACCGAAGCTCCTCATCGACAAAGAGGTTACAGACTTTTACGCCTTTACCAAGAGCAGCTTTACCTTGGAAAATTACCAATATCACCCCTTAGAGGCAAAAATCCCCGTAGCGGTATAAGGAGAAATGGCCATGAACGTAATTGTAATGGTGGACGAAAACTGGGGCATTGGGAAGGATGGAGACCAGCAGGTCTATATCCCCGATGACCTGAAGCGCTTTAAGGCCTTTACCATGGATCACACCGTCATTTTCGGACGGTTGACCATGGCTACCTTTCCAGGGGGCAAGCCCCTGAAAAACCGAAAGAGTATCCTTCTCACCAAACAGCAGGATTACCAGGTGGAGGGGGCTACTGTGGTCCACAGTGTGGAAGAGGCCGTTGCCTTAGCGCCGGAAGACAGCTTTGTCATTGGTGGTGCCAGTGTTTATGTGCAGTTTGAGCCCTACTGCGATACGGCCTACATCACAAAGCTTCACAAGGCCTTTCCTGCGGACACGTATTTTCCAAACTTAGATGAAAGCCCCAACTGGGAGCTAGTGGAGAGGGAGGGACCCTTTACCCATGAGGGTGTGGATTATTCTTACCTGACCTATAAAAGGAAGAAACACTAAAGAATAAAACGGGGATGCATTGGGATAGAATGTCCCAATGCACCCAGGGCCGCTTGTAAAAAGAAAAAGCGCCGGATTTTCCGGCGCTTTTTTGCGTTGTATTTTATTTGTGCCCGCTTCTCCGGTTGGCCCGCTTTTCGTGCACCCGCAGGGAGGACAGTTTGCTATCAGAAGTCTGCATAAACTGCTTCATCATATTCTCAAAATCATTGCCAGCTGGAGCAGAGGCTGCGGTGCGAACCGGGGCGGTTTGCTGAGGCCCTCTGGATTCGAAATTCTGCTTAGGGGCAGAAGGACGAGACCCACTCTGGAAATTTTGACGAGGTGGGCGGGAGGCGCCTGACCCTTGACCAGCGGCTTGGGGAGGAGGATCCTGGGCTTTTTTAATTGAGAGATTAATACGGCCGGCATCGTCAATTCCAACAACCTTAACCTTCACTTGTTGACCTTCTGACAGATGCTCACTAACGTCGTTCACATAGGAGTAGGCAATCTCTGAGATGTGAACCAATCCACTTCTGCCACCAGGCAGAGAGACAAAGGCGCCGAACTTGGTAATGCTTTTCACATTTCCTTCCAGGACAGAACCAACACTGACTTCCATAAACGGTGAAAATCCTCCTCAAAAATATCTTACCAAACGTACAAAGTATCTAGTCCGCAATTTCAAACACTTTTTCCCCG
>JBHAQX010000139.1:0-3801 GCA_041830595.1 Evtepia sp. | reverse complement strand
GTGGTTGCAACGGGGGTTCCGGCCTGTCTGCTGGCCCCGGCCCAGGCCCATCTGGGGCTAAAAGAGGTGATTGCCTCGTCCATGGACCTGCACAGTGGGCTGTATATGAGCCTTTGCTGCCTAGGGAGCGAAAAACTGCGCCGGGTGCAGGAGGCCTTTCCGCTGGCCCAGGTGGAGGAGTTCTGGAGTGGTAGCTTTGCCGATGAGCCCTTGGCGCAGGAGGCTCACATGCGCTACTTTGTGCAGCGCGGAAAACCCCTAGACTGGGATGGTTGCCTGCAAAAGCAGAGCAGCACTCGTCGCTGGATGCGCACTTGGATTTCCCCGGAGTTTTTCCGGTTCTGGTGTGTGGGCTGCGTGAATATGATTGTGGCCTGGGGCTTGGAAGTGCTTTGGTCTTTTGTCCTCCCTCCAAACTTAGGCTTTGCGGTGGGCTATGCCATGAGTTTGCTGGTCTCCTTTGTGCTAAACTCAAAGATTACCTTCCAGGCACCTCTCACATTTTATCGACTTGGACGCTTTGTACTGAGCTATATTCCAAACTTTTTGGTCCAGAACCTGTCCGTGCTGTTGTTTTATAACCTCTTGGGTTTGCCCAACATGCTGACCTACTATTTGGCGGCTTTAGTGGGCACACCGGTTACCTTTGTCTGTTTAAAGTTTTTTGCATTTCGTGAAAAATAAGAAAAAGAGCAAAAGCCCTTGCAGTAAACCTGCAAGGGCTTTTGTGTGTAGAAAATCAGGGAGCATCCTCGGGCTCGATAAGATCCTCGGGCAATAAGGCCATGAGATCCTCTTTGCTGGGATTCTCCAGTTTTGACAATCGATTGGCCTGACGGGAAACCGCCCGTTCAAAGACATTGCGCACATCCCGTGCGTTGCCAAAGTTGTCATCCCGCTCCTCATAGAGCTGGGCAAAAAGGGAGCTTGCGGCCGCCTGGCTCTCTTCGGAAAGGCTGTAGTGGTGCTTTTTGCACATGGAAGAGAAGATTTCCATCAGCTGGTCTGCATTGTAGTCTTCAAAGTAGAGGTATTTGTTAAAGCGACTTTCCAGCCCCGGGTTGCTGGAAATGAATTTGCCCATGAGCTCCGTGTAGCCGGCGACGATGACCACCAGGTCCTCTCTGTGATCCTCCATACCCTTGAGAAGGATTTCAATCGCTTCCCGGCCAAAGTCATTGCCCCCCTCTTGGTTGACCAGAGAGTAGGCCTCATCAATAAAAAGGATGCCACCCAGGGCCTTTTGGATGACTTCACTTGTTTTGAGCGCGGTTTGCCCCACAAAGCCGGCCACCAGCCCGGCGCGGTCTACCTCCACCAGCTGGCCTTTGGACAAAACCCCAATGGCTCGATAGAGGCCGGCCAAAAGACGGCCTACCGTGGTTTTACCTGTACCGGGATTGCCCATAAAGACCATGTGGAGAGAAAGGGGCGGGGTAGGCAAGTCATTTTCCTGCCGCAGCTTCCGGACTTTGACTAGGTTGATCAGGCTGTGGACCTCTTCCTTCACCTTATCCAAGCCGCACAACTCGTCTAGCTCGGCCAAAAGTTCCTCCAGGGTTTTCTCCTGGGTGGCCTGCTCCTGGGCAGGTTCCTTCGTGGAGGCAGCCGGCGTGGCGGTGGCGGATGTTGGTGCGTTGGAAGAGGAAGAGGGCGCAAGAGGCTCTGTAATAAAATCCTTTAGCACAAGCTGGCGAGGGGGTGAGGGAAGGCCCTGCTGCCGGCGGTAGGACTCTAGCTTATCGCTGCAGCTTTGAATGAAGGCAGCCTCCTTGCTATTGACACCGCCGTCTATGGCAGCAAAGAGAAGCAGGACGAGGCCAAAATCATAGACAAAGCGGGCGGCAGTGTCTTTTCCGGATTCTCGATCGTAGCGGCAAAGGGCCTCAAACAATTCAGGGATCGTAAAGCCGGGATAACTATCTACAGTAGATACAAGCTCCCAATAGAGCACACTGGGGACGGGAGTTCCTTGGCTATAGATGGCGTTATAATACTCCACATGGGGGGGAGAAATCTCTGCATTGCCATACTGCCAGACACCAAGGGCGCAGAGTCGAAAGAGGGCATCGGCCTGCTGAAACACCCGCTGCCGCAGGGTAGGGTCCGGCAGATGGCGGCGAAAGGCCGAGAGAATGTCTTCATACTGTCGATGAAATTCGGTGGGAGATAACATCTGGGCCATAGGGGCACACTCCTTACTAATGTGGGGGTGTTTATAATAGGCAAAGCGATGGATTTATTGTAAAAGAAATACGGTCGGGGGTCAAGGCATGGATTCGTGAACTTTTTTCCCAGGAGTTGACGCTTTCTCTCAATCTGTGTTACTATGACGAAATAGAATCGGTATACCTATGGGCGCAATTGAGGATCCCAAAGGCACGAAGGAGGATGTTTTATGGACACAAAGGAAAAAAACCAGCGGTCTGGTGGCACGGTGCCCTGTCCCGGCTGTGGGGAAGAATACTCAACCACGTATAAACGTTGTCCCTTTTGCGAGACCCCACGAAAAAAGCAAAAGAGGACGGCAGACATTGATATACAGGGACCGGAGCTGGTAGAACAGCCCCGAGTTGCCGCAGCACCTACCTCGCCACCACCCGAGAGCGATGTAGAAGAGATGCTCCTTGATTTTGATTTGGGCTTAGAGGACATTGACTTTACCCCTGAAATCGAGTCAGAGGAGAGCAGCGTTCCCCTTCCTCCTCCTGGGGCAAAGGGTGGAAAGCGTCTGCAAAAGGGCGGGAAAAAAGGTGGCGGAGGCAAAACGGTGCTCTTTATCCTCTCCTTGCTGATCATCGCTGCAGCGGTTTTTATTGTCGTGACAAAGGTGCTTCCCATTGTGCAGGAGCGCTTTTTCAGTGATCTTGGCAGCAGCCAAAGCGACATAGATAACCAGGAGCCATCGGTGCCAGATCCTGTATTCGCTCTATCCGAGACAGAGGTAACACTGACCGCTCCCAACGCCACCCAGCAGTTGGTGCCCCAGTATGAGCCGGTGGAGGAAATTGGAACCCTGACCTGGAGGAGTGACGACGAGAGTGTGGTCACCGTGTCCGACACAGGCCTGCTGACCGCCGTAGGGCCCGGCTCCGCCATTGTAACGGTTACACGAACCGGGGGCGAAAAGGCCCAGTGTCAGGTCCTTTGTCAGTGGGATGCGACGCTGCTACCAGAGAATCTAAAGTTAAACATCGACGACTTTACCATCCGAGAGGGCGATCCCGCTGTACAACTTCGGCTTGTGGGAGCGGATTCGGTAGAGCCAAAAGTCACTTGGACCAGTTCCGATGAGACGATTATTACCGTGTCTGAAACAGGGTTGGTCAAGCGTGTTGGTCCCGGCAATGGAACGATTACCGCCAACATCAACGATGGAGAGCTGGAGCTCACTTGCAAAGTGTACAGTAAATAATTGATAATGAAAAGACGCTGAGGAAGCTAGCTTCCTCAGCGTCTTTTTTGTTTACTCAGGTACCACAGGCAGGTGGGTCAGGTAGCGACGCACCATATCAAAGGCACAATGGGCCGCGGCCATACGTACCTGCTCCCGGGAGAGAAAGCCAGCCCGTAGTTCCCGCACAAAGCAGTCTGTTTCCGTAGCGAGGGCCACGTAGACAAGGCCCGGTGGGTTGCCATACTCGTCACTTCCGGGGCCGGCCACCCCTGTGGTTGCAATGGCCAGATCACATTGAAGAGTTTCTCTAGCCCCTATGGCCATGGCGTTGGCCACAGGCTGGGACACTGGGGTGTAATCTAAAAGCAAATCATCCGGCACCCCCAGCAGGCGGGCCTTAATCT
>JBHAQX010000138.1:0-2828 GCA_041830595.1 Evtepia sp. | reverse complement strand
CCAGCCACTCTTTTTCCTTGCCGGCCACATACTGGGTATAGACATGGGGGCCTAGGGTATCCCGAATGATGGAATCGTTCTTCAGTTCCAGCAGGGCAGCCTTGAGGGAGCTGGGCAAGTCCTCGATGCCGTTGGCGGCTCTGGCCTCTTCATCCATATCGTAGATGTTCTCAGTGATTTCCTCCATGGGCATCAAGTCCCGCTCAATGCCGTCCAGTCCCGCTGCCAGGCAGACCGCAAGGGTCAGGTAGGGGTTGCAGGAGGGATCGGGAGAGCGCAACTCCACCCGGGTGCTCTGGCCTCTGGCTGCGGGAATGCGCACCAGGGCGCTGCGGTTTGAAGCAGACCAGGCCAGATAGCAGGGTGCCTCATAGCCGGGAACCAGGCGCTTGTAGGAATTTGTGAGGGGGTTTGCAATGGCTGTAATGGCTTTCACATGAGCCAGAATCCCGGCAATAAAATTGTAGGCCTTGCGAGAGAGCTGGCGCTCTCCCTTGGGGTCAAAAAAGACATTGTTGCCATCTAGATCAAAGAGAGACATGTTGGTATGCATGCCGGAACCCGCCACGCCATAGACTGGCTTCGGCATAAAGGTGGCATGTAGGCCATTTTTGTGAGCAATGGCCTTTACCGTCTGCTTAAAAGTCATGATATTGTCCGCCGAGTGCAGGGCATCGGCATATTTAAAGCCGATCTCATGCTGACCAGGGGCACATTCATGGTGGGAGGCCTCGATTTCAAAGCCAAGATCCTCCAGGGCTAGACAGACCTCACGACGTGTTGCCTCTCCATGGTCCGTGGGGCCCAGGTCAAAGTAACCGGCCACATCACGGGTTTGGGTGGTGGGGTCCCCATCCTTGTCTAGGTTAAACAGAAAAAACTCACACTCGGGGCCAACATTAAAGGTGTAGCCCATCTTCGCTGCTCGTTCCAGAGTGCGCTTTAGCACATAACGGGAGTCGCCCACAAAGGGGGTGCCATCGGGGTTATAGACATCGCAAAACATCCGGGCCACTTTTCCCTGTCCTGTGCTCCAGGCGACAGGAGAGAAGGTGTTAAAATCGGGGCGAAGAAACTGATCGGACTCATGAATACGGGTAAAGCCCTCAATGGAGCTGCCGTCGATGGTGAGCTTGCCATCCAGGGCTTTCTCCATTTGAGAGCTGGTAATGGCAAGATTTTTCATCTGGCCGAAAATGTCAATAAATTGCATGCGAATAAAATTAATCTCTTCTTTTGCTACCCTGCTAATGACATCTTCTCTGCTCCAGTTGCGCATGGCACTTGCTCCTCTCGGGTCAAAATAAAAACCTGCAAGACCCAAAGGCCCTGCAATCTAAAAATGCAAATCTGTATTCTAAAAATTATAGAGGGGAGCCGGGGTGCTGTCAATAAGAAAATTGCGAATAGAATTTGACTATTGGTAGGAAATATGGAATAATATCTCCATATGCCTGTTCGGGGTCCAAGCAGTTGGGGCCAATAGGACAAAGGCTTTTGTTGTTTGACAGAAAAGAGTTGCTGGGTTTTTAGCCAGGAACTTCTTTTTGGTACATAAGAATTCTTAGAACTTGGGAGGATATGCCTATGTGTGGAATAGTAGGCTTTACCGGAAAGCAGGAGGCTGCGCCAATTCTGCTGGACGGCTTGGAAAAGTTGGAATATAGAGGCTATGACTCTGCTGGTATAGCGGTTGCGAAAAGAGAAGGCCTGCAGATGGTCAAGACCAGCGGCAAGATCAAAAACCTGCAGGAAAAGCTGACGGAAGCCGGGGCTCTTGACGGCCTGGCCGGCATTGGGCATACACGCTGGGCAACCCACGGTGCCCCCACGGAGCTGAATGCCCACCCACATATGAGTAAAGATGCCCGATTTGCCATTGTGCACAATGGGATTATTGAGAACTATGCCCTCCTACGGGACGAGCTCAAGGCAGCTGGATTTGACTTTCAGAGTGAGACAGACACCGAGGTGGTTGTCCACTTGCTGGACCATTACTATGAGGGTGACTTTAAGCAGGCGGTGATGAAAACCATTGCCCGCCTAGAGGGTTCCTACACCTTGGGCATTACTTGCTCCGAGCATCCGGATACCCTGTTTGCGGTGAAAGAAGCCGGGCCCTTGCTGCTAGGCATGGGCGTGGGGGAAAACTACTTTGCTTCCGACGTCACCGCTCTGGTCAGCCATACAAAAAATGTTATCTATATGGACGATGGCCAGTTTGCCGAACTAAACCCCGGTAAGATTACCCTATATGACAGCACAGGTGCGCCCATTGAAAACCCGGAGGTTACCCGTGTGGTCTGGGATATTAAGGCGGCGAAAAAGGGCGGCTATGACCATTTCATGCTCAAAGAGATTATGGAGCAGCCCAGTGCACTGAAGGCCACCATTGAACCACGGATTAAACGTGGTGAGATTGTGCTGGATGACTTTAGTCTGAGCGATGAGGATCTGAAAAACATCAATAAAGTGATGATTACCGCCTGTGGCTCCGCCTATTTTGCGGGCTGCCAAGGGAAGTATGTCATTGAGGAACTCTGCCGCATTCCGGTAGAGATTGATCTGGCAAGTGAACTGCGCTATCGCAATCCCATGGTAGATGAGCGCACTTTGCTTGTGGTAGTCTCCCAATCGGGTGAAACGGCGGATACCATTGCGGCACTGAAAGAGTGCAAAAAGCGTGGTGCCCGTGTGCTGGCCATCGTCAATGTGGTTGGCAGCACCATTTCAAAGCTGGCGGATGATGTGATTTACACTTGGGCGGGGCCGGAAATTGCGGTGGCCACCACCAAGGGCTACACCACCCAGGTGGCAGTGCTGGATAT
>JBHAQX010000137.1:0-7706 GCA_041830595.1 Evtepia sp. | reverse complement strand
CCGTTGATGGCCCTGATTTCAATAGCATTGATCATGGTGTGGGGAAGCAGATAAGCGTCTGGGTCACTGCTGCTTTCTACACCATAAAAACCATGCAGGACAAATTCGCAGGAACCAATGGACTCAATGTTCTCTACCATGATATGACTGATTGGATGGACAATATCAGGTTCAAAATAGAATAGTTCGTTTTTAGGCCAAATGCAATCCAGATTGGCAGCGTTGTCAACCGTGGAGGAAGCCTTGGAGGGAATGACTGTGGACTTGTACTCTGCCGATTCCTCATTGGCGTTGCTGCAGCCGGATAAAATGAGGATGAGGAATACCTGGATCAGCACGAGTAAAGGGAGCGTTCGAGACATTTCATTCCCTCCTATTTGATCAATATAGCGGCGCAATGGAGGGGTATCCTTACAGGGTGTATATTTTCGGTCAAATGGTGACAAGGATAAGCAGGGGCCGGCAAATGTGAGGGTTTTATTTTTTCGCTCCATAGTACATCGTTGTATTCAAGAATAGTATAAAGCTTAAGTGAGATTGACACAACTGAATAAACTTAATTGTGTGCATCCAATGTGCTAAGATAAAAGCAGAATGGACATCATTGCGGCTTAAATTTACCAAGTTGGCGGATTGGTTGAAGGCCAATTGTCCCTTTAGTATACTGGTCCAAAGAGGGAAGGGGTCTTTTTTTCAACGTGGAGGTCATCGCTTGAAGTTTCGATTGAGGTTATTCCTGGTTTTTATCGTTGCGCTCCTTGTGGCATGGGTTGCCCATTTAGCGGGTTTTCTGGTGTTTGACCATTCGGCCGAAGTAAGGATAGAAAGCTTATATTGGAAAGATACCGTGTACATCGGGTGCAGCGGAGAATACAATGAGGGAAGAACCATAGCGAAATCTTCCGATGGACATGAGATCAACGAGGTCGAAGAGGATAAAACACATACGTTTGTCGTTGTACGTTCTTTTTTGGATGACTCTCTGTACGTGCGGGAAGATTATAATATTCCGAAAAGTGGAACCATTACGCTGGCCTACTGGAATCACCAAAAAATAACAGATCCTGCATTCTTACAAGCAATTAGTGAGATTCGGATGAGTGACGGACCTATATTTGCCTATGAAACAGAAGGCATTTTTCAGCTAACAGAAACCCAGTGTATGAAGGAAGTATATGCCGCATATGAAAACTGTCCAGTGGCAACAAACTTTATGGGATATATGGGAATGGTCAATGGGAAATGGGTGGTTACAGTCTATATTTCAACGGATGATACGGATAAGAATGGAGCGCCAAAACCATATACGGTTATTTGCAAAGAAATTCCAAAGCAGTATATCTCTGTGTTGGAACCCTATTTCTAGGTTGCGTAGTTTGAAGTAGTTTGAATATGTTTAACCTGGGCCATTTACCTCTGGTCACAGCTTATGGGTAGCAGGTGTGAGTTATGAGTAAAATGAAATTAGCTGTCATGATTGTATCCGCATTTGCGCTGGTTACTCTATGCACTTTTTTCTATTTGGCTTGGATTGAACAGGATATGTATCCGCCCAAATTGCCGACAAGCAGCATAGAGAATACTCTGTTACTAACATCAAATGGGTGCTGCTTTGCTGTGGAAAACATAGAGTTTTTTTTACAGAAAGAAGGTGGGCAGCAAACCATGCTGTCACGAAATGATACTCTGTGGGGTTATGATATTGTGAGGTACTCACTGCCGGAAGGGCTAGAGGGACCTGCTTCACTAGTGATTACATTTCATGTCTTTTATGGAGAGGAGGTTCCATTTTCCTCTTCCGTTATGGAATTTGAAAATATGAGTGAACTCAAAGAGTTGGGGGTATTGTTGTATTTTCAGGAAAAAGATGATATGTACTTCAATGTCGTTGCCGGTGAAAGAAAAATTACTTATAAAATGGGAAGCATAGAGGAACGGTGGTCTATTATGGAAGAACCCAATGAACTCTATGAGTGAGCCCGCAGTTCTTCTTCAGCGATTAGATAAAGAGTGCAGAGTTACTGTTTTGAGGAGCAAATGTCAAAGACTTGCCCGTTTTGTGGGAACAATGGTTGCGGAACAAACAAATCGTGGAAGCCGAGTTCCATACATATTTTGCTTGATCGTCTGTTCGTACTGGGGAAATATGGGCGGACCTATTCTGCGATGTTATCCCAAGAAGAGTATGCATCCATGCAGTATGTGATGCATATGCCAAACAAAGAGCGTGGGGGAAAGTCCCTCCCGGGGATGTTTGCGGTCTTGCTTGGGTTGGACGATGTGAACGAAAAGGTACAGGGGGAGCTTCAGGATATTCTGGACAAAAGAAGAGTGGCGTTTCCTGAATGAGTATTACTGTTTTTTCGTTCTTCGTGGTACTCTTGTGGTTTAATGTCTTTGTTGTTGCGGGCACTATGTTGCGGCAGCGCACCGGTTTTTACTGTAATATTGCCTGTTTCCCTATGCTGCTTTTTCACTTCTTTTGGAAAGGAGAGCGGAGAGTGCAGTTAATGGTATGCCGGAAACAAACGATAGGTGCGTTAAAGGAGTTCTGGCCGAACTGATCAAGGAGACCGCACCAGGGCGGATGTGCAAGGTGGTGTTGTCGTCACAGGATTTTTTAATCCTTTGATTTTTTTGCCGTTATCGGTGTTAGAGCTTGGAGATGGGGAGCTAGGCTACATCCTTTGCCATGAATGGAACCACTTTTTAGCGAGAGACTTGTGGATCAAGGTGCTAGTTGATGTGCTCTGTTGTGTATTTTGGTGGAATCTCCCCATCTACTGTTTGCGGATGGATTTAGAGCAAATACTGGAACTCAACTGTGATCGTGCAGTAACAGTGGGCATGACAGAGCAAGAGAAAACGAAATATCTGGCCACATAGTGTAGCAGGAAAGGCTAGAAAAGCTTGTTTGGATGTTTCAGAATACCAATGGAGAATATAGGAAACGGCAGTGATTCTGCATGGTTAAGTTTCTTTAGAATGAAGTTGGAATGAAAAGAAAAAGTAAAACCACCCGCTGTATGAATAAACAGCGGGTGGTTTTTGTGAGACTAGATTTCCTTCGCCTAGAGGTGCAGGCTTAGAAACAGAATCGCCTCTTCAGGTGTGGGGTACTCTCCCTGGCTTGGGATGTTTCGCCAAAACGCCTGGGCTTCTGGCTCTGGGCTAAAGCTGCCAACCAAAATAGCTGTGTTAATGCCTCTTTTAATCTCATCAAGGGTCTTGCCTTCTTTTTCTGCAATTTTTCGGAGAGTACGCCGAACAAGTTGAAGCTCTTTACCAGTCATTGGAATCTCCTTTCACACACTCTTCAAATATGCATTTTATAATAATATAAAAAATTTTATCTTTCCAGATATTTTTTTAATTTAAATAAATATTTATTTTTTAGAATAGATTAATTTTGGAAAGAACACTACAAAATAAATAGGCAAATATACGACTGAACCGTAGTGAACCCCTTGGTCGCTTTGGTAGTCTAACTTCTCGGAGCGCTTTTCCTTATGAAGCGCAGCCTGCATCATGGTAAGTGCAAGACCTAATGTCTGTTTCTACCCGATTCAGCTCAGTTTAGAAGGGGTTCATATTGGTGTACTTGTTTTCCTCTCCAGCAGTATCCTTTCTATATTGTTTCGATTAGACTCATTCTAGTACATTTCTTCTTGGGGACAGGTAAGGCCCTCAATCGTAAGAGAATGAAAGTTACGATTGAGGGCTTGATATAGTTCTGTTTCGATGGGGCTTATAATACGGAGGCTAGACCCAAGGTTTTACTTCCCTTACCAACTGGGTGGTTTTTTGCTCATGGGCCGCCGAATGGGCTCTGGGTAGGACTGACCAAAGGTTTCCACACAAATCCGTGCAATGCGCAGAGGTGTAACAGGTTCGTTGATGACAATGCTAGGGTCCTCCGGGTAAGGAACTGGGCGTAGGGGAACATGCTCCCAGGAGAGAATCTCGGAAAGGCCTTCGATGATTTTGCCAAAAGCGGGATAATTGCCGTCAATCTTTTCGCTGTAGGCCAGGGGAAAGAAAAATTCACCCCCAGCAATGCCATCCTCTCCGTAGCCTCCCATACCAATGACTCCCGGCTCCATTGGCAGATGATTGGGAAAGCCGTGAGAGCGGGACTCATTGTCAATTAAATATTTACAGGCTTCCTGCCCGAAGGCGCGATAGCTGGCGTCAACCACATAGCCGGGCACAATGCGTTCAATAGCATGTTGATCAAAGCAACCAAGATTTGCCAAGTGAATGAAGCTGTTTACAGTGTTAGGGGCTTCTTCGGGGTAGAGGGCAATTACGATTTCAGGACCATGTTCCATGGTGATGGTAGCAATGGGACGCTTTTCCATAGGACAGATACACTCCTTGTACGATTGTTGTTTATCATTATAGCCCAGAACTGGCCGCAAAGCAAAGGCTGGTGGAGTTCTATAAAAGAAAAATTACTTGAACCAGGGCGACAAGAGAGATATAATCACGAGGTAAACAGAAAAAAGGAGTATACAATATGAGAGCAACGCAATGGCTCAGGGGGCTACTGCCTGTTGGGGTGCTTTGGGCGCTTCTGGTTCCGGCGGGTGCCCTAGGCTTTTTGGATGTGCATCCGAATAGCTGGTACTATGAGGCGGTGACCTATGCGGAACAGCGAAATATGGTCAGTGGCACCAGTAAAACGGAATTTTCTCCCCAGCAGACCATGACCCGTGGGCAGTTTATTACAATCCTAGGCCGTATGGCTGGGGCACCTTCCCAGGTCAGTGGGCAGAGTAGCTTTTCCGATGTAGAGCCTGGAAAATACTACAGCCCCTATGTGGTTTGGGCCACAGAAAAGGGATTCATTTTGGCGGATGCCGGCACCTTTCGCCCTAATGAAGGGATTTTGCGAGAGGAGATGGCGGTGATCCTGGATGCTTTTCTCGCTGACCGAGATCTAGATTTGCCCCAGGAGGGCAGGGATAGCTTTGCCGATGAAGGCTCGATCGGGGAAGGGGCCCGAGAAGCCGTCAAACGGCTAGGCCGCATGGGTATTTTACAGGGAGACCGCCAAGGGAACTTTAAACCCCTGTCTCAATTAACCCGTGGGGAGGGCGTAACGGTATTTCTGCGTCTTGGAAGGGCTATGGAGAACCAGGAGGTTGCCCAGGCCAAGGCTCAGGGAGCAGTTTTCCCTGCTAGCATTGCTCTCTCCTGCGATCGTTACTACCTGGCAATGGGAGAGACGGCACAAATTCAGCTTACCTTTTCTCCGAGCAATACCAGTGAAAAAGCAGTCTATTATGCAAGTGGAAATCGATCGATCCTGACAGTGGATGAAACCGGACTTGTACGTGGGGTAGGACAGGGTAGTAGTTACATTGAGGTAAGCACGAAAACCGGAGGGGTGGAGACCATTGCCTTTACGGTGACAGACGGGCCTTCTGGCCGACTGGCGTATTTAGACAGTCGGGGTTTTGATGATCGGTTTTTGGCGGCATTGAATCAGGAGATTATAAAGCTGGTCAATGCAGAGCGGGCCAAAGTCTCTTTAAGTGAGATGGTCTATGGGGCCCACCTGCAGGCTGGGGCATCCACCCGTGCAAGTGAAATGCGGATCATCGGCAATGCCAAACATGTGCGACCCAATGGGGAGAGCAGCCGAACTGCGTTTCGAGATGTGGTGCCAAAATACATGCAAATGGCAGAGTGCGGCCTTGTCAAGTGGCTGCCTGAGGCTCGCTGGATTGGGGGGGAGGAATTGACTCCTTCCTACATTGCGCAGCTTGCCGTGAAAACCTGGATGGGGTCATCTGAGCACAGAGCCCTGCTTCTGCGCAGCTATGAGGGAACTGTGGATGTGGCCTGCGGTTTTGCCCTGGACGAGAACGCTGCCAGGTACTACATTGCGATGAATCCCTACTTTGGTCCCAAACAGTAGAAGAAATGCCGGCAGAAAGGGGACGCAACCCATGCAGAAGAAAGAAACGAATGGGGCCCAATTTTTTTCAAACCATAGCTGTCCCTATTACCCCTGTCACTCCATGGAGGAAGAACTCAACTGCCTGTTCTGCTTTTGTCCCCTGTACCCCCTGAGGGCAGATTGTCCAGGTGTGTTTACGAGACTTCTGGAGGGCGGCAAGGATTGCAGCCAATGCACATTTCCACACAAAAGGGAAAACTATGAGCAGATCATTGCCCTTCTGCATAGGGAGCAGGGCAGATTTTCCCTTGAGGAGCAGTAGTTAGTTCTGAAAACAAGAATGTATGCAGGGGAAATGTGGAAAGAAGAAGGGAGGCGGATCAATCCGTCTCCCTTCTTCTTTGTATATCGAAAACCACCCGCCTGGCGGGTGGTTCAAAAGAAGGCTTCGATAATGTGGACATAAAACGTCCTTTGATGTATCATTCTTGTGCAGCCTGCCAACTGCAAAAATGGAACTGGAATGTATGCTGTAAAGGGTAGTAATGATACTACACTAAAAACAGCAAGGCGGCGGCTCATTTGCGATGAATCTGTGTTTTGCATGAGGAGGTGATAATCAGCCGATAATGGCTAAATCTCCCCGCTCCATAATATGTAACGAACGAACCGTTTTTATGGCCTAAAGACACCGTAAACATGGACTTTTGTGAGGCGAAAACCGTGATTTACGGGGTGGTAAGAGTTTTGTATTCCCCACCCATTCCAATGCTAAAAAGAAGCATTTGAGAAGCTGAATTCCCTAAACCCAACATTGTTTTACTGTTTATCCATCAATTATGCTAAATCTTATTCACATAAGCGATAATGCAGTTGCTTAGTACATCGTTAGCCAGAGGTTGACTACAAGAATTTTGCAGATCTGTTTGCAAACACAGACACTAAAACAAAAAAGCATGAAAGGCCAGCGTAAATCGCTATATACTTACTTTACCATATAGCGCCAAAATCAATAACCAAAAAGATGTTTTCTAAACTTGTATGCAATGTTTTATACAAGAGGCTTGACAAAACACATTGTATACAGTAAACTTAACGTTGTTAGCTAACGACGTTCAGTAGGAGGAACTATGCCAAAGGACAAAACAAAAACGTTAGAAAAAATCCTTCCCAGTGCAATGAAAGAGTTTCGAAAAAATGGCTTTGCCAACGCATCTATGCGAGAGATTGCGGCAGGAGCCGGAATATCGGCGGCGGGTCTATACAGTCACTTCGAAAGTAAGGAAGCGATGTTTGAAGCGTTAGTGTCTCCTGTGTATGAGGAATTTCTTTCAAAATACCGGATGGAGGGTGACAACCAATTTGATCAGCTCCCCAAAAAAGGTATGGAGTTTATGTGGGACTCTTCTACACAGGCAATGGATCTGTTAATCGACTTTATTTATTCCCATCTCGAAGAATTTCGCCTATTGATTTTGTGCTCAGAGCAGTCTCCTTTTGAGAAATTTACGCACACATTAATTGACATGGACATTGACATGACGCTGAAATATCTGGATGCTGCCCGAAGCATGGGATACCAAGTGAATCAAGCAAGCCGGGACGAACTCCACTTTATCATAAATGCAGAGTTTTCATGTATCTTTGAAATGGTGCGGCATGATATACCTAAGGAAGAGGCGCTTAAAATGGCCAGGCGTTTTGTCGGCTTCTTTACGGCTGGATGGAAGCACTTTTTAATGAACTCTTCTGTAGACGTTTAGTCTAACTTTGTCTCTCCTTATGGAGAGACTTCTTT
>JBHAQX010000136.1:0-3111 GCA_041830595.1 Evtepia sp. | reverse complement strand
CGCAGACCTTAAAAAGCTTTCTCGTCTGGGCCTCCACACCCTTGGCGCCATCAATGACCATGACGGCGGAGTCTGCCGCCATCAGGGTGCGGTAGGTGTCCTCGGAAAAGTCCTGGTGACCCGGGGTGTCAAGAATATTAATGCAGTAGCCGTCATATTGGAATTGCAGTACGGAGGAGGTGACGGAAATGCCACGCTGCTTTTCGATCTCCATCCAGTCGGACACGGCGGCACGGCTGTTCTTCTTGCCCTTGACCGCCCCGGCTTGGGCGATGGCGCCTCCATACAGAAGAAATTTTTCAGTTAAGGTGGTCTTTCCTGCGTCGGGGTGGGAGATGATGGCAAAGGTGCGCCGACGCCGGATTTCGTTTTCATATTGAGACAAAGGATGTTCCTCCCTTGGGGATATAGAATCTACAGAATAACGTCAAGTCCTGATTATACTATAGAAAAGAAGCAGGGGCAAGAGAAAAGCGATGGGATTTAAGAGGAATTTCTCTTTGAGAAAGGGGACTGCCCTGGGTTTTCATTGAAAAAAATAGGAAAAAGAGGTATGATGAAAAAATGAGAAGTTTGTTATCAAAGTAGAATTGATAAGAGATCCAAAGGAGAACCTGGTTTGCCGGGAGAACTTAGCCTAGGAGCACAAGGGGAAAGGAAGCTTGTTACATGAAAGTTATTATTGTTGGAGCAGATGCTGCAGGCATGTCCGCAGCAACTAGATTAAAACGTAATCTGAAGGAGCAGGTGGAGATTCTTGCCTACGAAAAGGAAGGCATTGTGTCCTATGGCGCATGTGGCATCCCCTTCTATATCTCTGGCCATATCGAGAAGGCAAAGAAGCTGATTGCCAGAACCCCAGAACAGCTGGTGGAAAGTGGCATAGACCTTAAGACCTTCCACCGAGTAGAAGGGGTGGACCTGGAAAAGAAACGGGTCAAGGTTCGAAACCTGGAGGACAATCACCTGTTTGAAGAGTCCTACGACTACTTGATTGTTGCCACCGGGGCCCGGGCAAATCCTATACCAGGGGTGTTGGATGGGTGGCAAGGGGTGTACACCCCCCGCACCATTCCAGAGGCCCGGGGGCTAAAGGCCCAGTTGATGGAAGAGAGCACAAAGGATGTGGTCATCTACGGGGCAGGGGCCGTTGCCTTGGAGATTGCTGTGGCCTGCAAGGAGCAGGGAAGGAAGGTATCCATTCTTGCGAGGTCCACACTGCTGTCTGCCATGGATCGGGAGTTTTCGGAGAAGATTTTGGCAGAGTTTAGGGAGCATAACATTGCAGTCTACACGGCGGCCCAACTGAAAGCGGTCTCGGTAACCAATGGCAGCGTGTCGGGGGTGACCATACAGGCACAAGGGCAAGAGATCACTCTGCCTTGTCAGCTTCTGGTCAATGCCTCCGGGATTCGGCCCAATACCGAGCTGATTGCAGTGGGAAAAGGGCCAAACGGTGCAATCTTAGTGGATGAAGAGATGCGCACATCGGTAGCGTCTGTCTTTGCGGCAGGGGACTGCTCCATGATGCGCTCCTTTCTCACAGGGAAATACCAGTATGCCCCTCTTGGCACAAACGCCAATAAGCAGGGGCGCATTGTGGCAGATGTTTTGGCGGGAAAATCACCCCAGAAATTGAAGCTACTGGGAAGTACGGCCATTCGGCTTCTCACCTCAGATGTGGCCAAAATTGGCCTGTCCGAAAAAGATGCCCAGCGGGCAAACATATCCTTTGGGACCAATACGATTAAAGGCAACAGCTACGCCGGCTATTATAGCCGTGATCTGGTAGACATTAAGCTGGTCTACGAGAAGGAAAGCAGGCGGATGTTAGGCGCGCAACTCTTTGGTAAAGGAAGCGTGGCGGAGCGGGCCAATTATTTTGCCATTGCCATGAGCGCAGGGCTGACGGTAGATGAGATGGGAATGATGGATCTATGCTACTCACCTCCATTTAATGGGGTTTGGGATGCAGCCCTTATTGCCGCCCATACAGCGAAGTGAAGAAACGAAAAACGCTAAGGAGAAGGGTAGAAATGAATCAACAATACTGTCAAAGCTGTGGAATGCCCCTTGAAAACCATGAGATATTGGGAACAAACCAGGACGGAAGCAAAAATAACGAGTACTGCATACACTGCTACCAACAGGGTGCCTTCAACCAACATGTCACCATGGATGAAATGATGAAAATCAGCTTGGAGCATATGAAACTGCTGTTTAAGAATGCACCGGATTTTAACGAGAAAGAGGCGCTGGACAAGATGAATGCATTCTTTCCAAAGCTGAAAAGATGGTCCGGGTTAGAGGATTAAAAAAGATGCACCTGTTTCCATACAGGTGCATCTTTTTTTTGTGTCATGTATGTGTGTTAGCCCTCTTCCGCAATAGAAAGCAGCCAGTTCACGCCAAACTTGTCTTCCACGCCGCCAAAGTGCTTGCTCCAAAAGGTTTCGCCAAGGGGCATGGTTACCGTTCCGCCCTCTTTCAGGGTGTGAAAGGCAAAGTTGACCTTCTCAACACTGTCAAGTTCCATGGAAATCGACATGCCATTTCCAAAGGTGGTGGGCATACTGGGAGGCACATCGGAGAGAAATACAGAATAGTCGCTACGGTCCGTCAGGCAAGCATGCAGGACAAAGTCCTCCGTACCGGGAATTGCCTGGTATCCTTCGGTGGGTGGTGCGTCACTGTAGCGCATGACCTTGGCTGTCACACCGAAGGCCTTCTCATAGAGGGCGATCGCCTGGGCACAATTTCCGTTGAAGTTTAAATAGGGTGTAATTTTCATCGTATAGTTCCTCCTAAAAAGTGTAAAAAGATCGTAACATATCTATGGGGAAAAGACAATAGCGGACAAATTGTCGGAATTTGTCCATGAAGGCAGCACACTCCCTCCTTGGCAGCACGTTAGCGTAGAAGACAGGAGAGCACTGTCAAATTTGGGATGGATTCCTAATCGAAGGCTTTTTGCAGCTGCCGCAGCTGCTGTAGCTGCTCCTCTGGGATGGTGGGTGTAACACCCAGGGTTTTGAGATGAAGAAGAATGTTGGCATAGTGCTCCAGGCATTCCATACGGTGCAGGGCCTGCTCTAAGGTTTTCCCCCAGGT
>JBHAQX010000135.1:0-8784 GCA_041830595.1 Evtepia sp. | reverse complement strand
CTATTTTATGATTTTTTTCGGACATGAAACACATCGCTCCATTGAAATTTATCCCTTGTAAAGTTCAATCACTTGCTATATAAAAAGCTTGTTCTTCTGCATAACTCATATTCCCTTGCCCCTGATTGGTGGGCTGGCCTTTCATAGAAATATGATTGAATCGCTAATATGGAGAGGACTGGTTTGACATGGCTAAAAAATTATCAGATGAACAATGTAGAGAGAATTACACACAATTACGAAAACTATTTGACCGCATAATCCCGGATGCAGCACGCTTTGAAATGGTCTACGCTTGTGGTGTTGATGTTGGTATGGTTGATGCGGTTGTGATCAGAGTGACAAGCTATGGCTATTCTAGCTATGCCGTTGGTTTTGACACAAATGCCAATGAACTTGTCATTCTTCCTATCAACCCTGACCTATCGGAACATGGACAAGCCTATTACCTAAAGCATAGCGAAATTAGTAAGGCGAAGCAGAGTTTCATCTCAAAGGAAATTACGATCCAAGACAATCGGCTGCCCCAAAAATATATTCAGCTTAATGTACAGGCGCAGATTAACCAAGACCCTGACAATGTCGTCCTACTAGTCAAGCAAAACGAAGAAGCAAAACGTTTTCTTGCTTTTTTCAAAAACCAATATAAAAAATGATGATATGGTTTTTTTGCAAATGATACGTTAGGAGGACAGCAAATGCAAGCATTTATGGAACAAGTACAGGCAGGAATCCGAGGGAATCCAACGGCATTTTTCATTCTTTTTTTTACGATTGTTGCCGTAATCATTTTCATTTATATCGTCACCATGATTGCCAGTCACAAAAAGAAAAGAAAAGCCCTTCTTGTGGAAAATGTCGTTGAACTATTCTTTGGCGAGACCGTATTCCCCGCCAGCACAACTCTTTTCGATCATGGTCTTATTGGCTATAGAATCTTTTCCGTAAATGGTCAACCTCCCTGTATTCTTGGCACTAGCATTCTTGTGCCTGCCGGAAAGGTTGAGCTAGATTTACAATATCTTTTAAATAAAAGCAGCTTTGAGCGCCAAACACTGGTGCTTGATTTAGAAGAGGGAACCGAATACAAAATCGATTTTGATGTGATGGAGTACACCTTTTCTTGCACAAAGAAGTCTTAGCGGTCAGGCGTGTATCCTGTTTTGCTTTTTGGCGTGCGTTTTTTGCATTTGAACAGTTTTATCTGTGTCTACCTTCACCGCTATCTTCCAACTGGAGTATTTCCCCGCTTTATGAGCAAACAAAAAGAAGGGTCTTTCGTGCAAGAACGAAAGACCCTTCTTTTTTAAATTCTCTTAACCCAGCTCAGGCAATAGCTCATCCACATACTGTTTCGTTTTTTCCAGCGCCTGCTGGTACTCCGCCACTAATGCATCATTCTTATTCCCGCTGCGAAATTCCACCATCATCTTGGAACTGAGTTCATATACTTTAACAAGACCCAAATTTCCCGTCATGCCCTTAAGGCTGTGGGCAATATCTGCCATTTTTTCATAGTTTCTTTCAGCCCAAGCCTCTTCAAATGCAGCAAACTCTGCACTTTGTACAAACATACCTAACATACGTTTGTACAACCCTTTGTTGCCCCGCACACGGCTCAAGCCGTCCTCAATATCAATATAGTAATCTCTCGCATCTGCCATACGATTTCACCCCTTTGTTCCAATATCTTTTTCAGTTTAACATAGTTTTTTATCTCTAGCAATTCTTTCTGCTGCGCCTATGGTTTCGCCTGCTTCATGGATAGAGAAATGCGATTCTTTTTTACATCGACATCCAAGACCAGAACCTTTACATTCTGCCCCACCGATACCGCTTCGGAAGGATGCTTGATATATTGGTTGCTAATTTGTGAAATATGCACCAGGCCATCTTGATGCACACCAATATCCACAAAGGCCCCAAAGTCAATCACATTGCGTACGGTACCCTCTAGTTCCATCCCCGGCTTCAAGTCTTCAATCGACAGAAGATCCGTGCGGAAGAGCGGCTTAGGCAGCTCATCTCGAGGGTCTCTTCCAGGTTTTTGCAGCTCCGCAATGATATCCCTCAATGTCAGCAGGCCAATGCCGCAATCCTGGGCCACTTTGGCTTCTCCAATTGCTTTCACGTTTTCTACTAGGGCAGAAAGATTCCCTACTGCCACGTCTTTTTCCGTAAGCCCACACAGAGCAAGCAGCTTTTCCACCGCCGGGTATGACTCCGGGTGTACACCTGTATGGTCAAGCATCGATTTACTCTCTGGTACACGGAGAAAACCGGCACACTGTTCAAAGGCCTTTGGCCCAATTTTCGGAACCTTAAGCAGCTGCTTGCGAGAGCTAAATGGACCATGTTCCTCTCTATATAGAACAACATTCTTCGATGTCGTCCCGTTCAGCCCTGCCACGTAGCCCAATAGTGCAGGGGAGGCTGTATTGACATCCACACCGACCCGATTCACACAATCCTCAATCACACCCTCGAGGGCGGTATTGAGCTGTGCAGAAGGCATATCGTGCTGATATTGCCCTACACCAATGGACTTGGGCTCAATCTTTACCAGTTCTGCCAGGGGGTCTTGCAATCTGCGGGCAATGGACACGGCCGAACGCAAATTCACATCTAAGTCAGGAAACTCCTGGGCCCCCAGCTTTGAGGCGGAGTAGACGGAGGCCCCTGCCTCATTGACAACCATGTAGCTCAACTTCATCTTGCTTTGCCCAAGCATGTCGCAGACTATCTGCTCTGTCTCCCGGGATGCGGTCCCATTCCCAATGGCAATATGCTCCACATGATGTTTCTCTGACAAGGCCAATAATTTTGTGATTGCCTCCTGCTTTTGCTTCTCTCCAAAGGTAGGATAGACCACGGCAGTATCAAGTACCTTCCCCGTTCCATCTACCACAGCCACTTTGCAGCCGTTGCGGTAACCGGGATCGAGTCCCATTGTCACCTTCCCCTTCACCGGTGGTTGCATGAGCAAAGGCTTTAGGTTGAGAGCAAACATGTGAATGGCTCCCTCGTTTGCCTTCTCTGTTAGGCTGCTGCGAATTTCTCTCTCCAGAGATGGTTCTAGCAGCCGCTGATAGGCATCGGCCACCGTATTCCGTAAAAAGTCCTGGGTCTCCCCATTCCCCTGCTTCAAGATTCTCTTTAGAATAATCGCCTCGGCCGTCCCCGGCTCTAGCTCAACACGAATCTTTAGCCGTTCTTCTTTTTCTCCCCGATTTAGGGCCAAAATTTGATGGCCCTGAAGCAGGCGAACCGGTTTTCTAAAATCATAGTAGAGATGGTAAACCGAGTCCTCTTCCCCAACGGCTTTGGATTGTAGCTCCCCCTTGCTGAAAAACTCCCGCCGTAATATCTTACGAATTTCCGCATCATCGGAAATCAATTCGGCAATCACATCGGATGCCCCCTGAAGTACATCTTCCACCGTGAACAGTTCCACCTCAGGGTTCATATATTCCTTGGCGAGTTCCTCTAGGCTTCCGGACAACTCCTGGCCAAAAATAAGTAAGGCAAGGGGCTCCAGGCCCCGCTCTTTCGCAATGGTGGCCCGGGTACGCCGCTTTTGTTTATAGGGCCGGTAGAGATCTTCCAGTTCGGCCAATGTCGTGGCCGCTAAAATCTTACTACGTAACTCCTCGTCAAGCTTTCCCTGGCTTTCAATCCCTTGGGAAACCTCCTCCTTACGTTGGGCTAGGTTTCTCAAATATTGTAAGCGTTCCTCCAAGTGTCGTAAGGTAGTATCATCCATACCCCCGTGCTGCTCCTTACGATAGCGGGCGATGAACGGGATGGTATTCCCCTCATCAAGTAATGCTACCACATTCCCTACAAAAGTGACTGACTGGGATAGCTCCTTCGCCAGCCCTTCTATTATCGCTGTCATCATATCGCTCCTTCTTCTATAGCAGACACGGTCATTCTACCAGAAAAAGCAGGACAATCCAAGGATTCCCAAGAAATATTCTAAAAAAGACACGCCACAGCGTCTCTTTTTTAGTAAGTCTCTTATCCAGCCGAAATGCCTGATTCGCTCCCACCCAGGCTCTTCACTTCTATCTTGCCACTGCGCACAAGGCGGACAAAAATGGATGCCATTTGTGGGTCGAACTGCCGTCCGGCCTCTTCTTCCATAATCGATAGTGCCTGTTCCAAGGGATAGGCCAGCTTATAGCTGCGTTTTGACATCATCGCATCAAAGGAGTCTGCTACACAGAGAATGCGGGCACCGAGAGGAATATCCTCCCCTTTTAGACCACGTGGGTAGCCCTTGCCGTCGTAACGTTCATGATGCCCGATAACCGTGGGAATCACATAATCGAGAGAAGGCAAAAATTTAATCATGGTAATGGACTGCTCCACATGCCCCTTCATGACCTCATACTCTTCCTCTGTCAAACTGCCTGTCTTATTCAGGATGTTTTCAGGAATACCAATCTTGCCAATGTCGTGAAGTAGTGCAGCTTCCCGTATAATCTCAATATACTCCGTATTCATGTTCATGGCTTCTGCAAGCTTTGTGGCATAGTAAAGCACGTTCATCGAGTGATTGAATGTGTAGTGATCTTTTGCATCAATGGCCGCCATAAGTGCGTAGATGGTATTTTCGTACTCGCTATACGCCATTCTCTGTTCCTCTACACTCGCCCTTGTTTTCTCGAGGCCATAATCACCATTGGTGTAGGCCAAAATGGCATTTTTCCCATTGTGCTTTACATGGAAGAGAGCCAAGTCTGCATGCTCAAATAAGGTCTTGGGCGAATCAGCCGAATAGGGAATGGCTGCAATGCCACCGGACAACGTCAGGTTTCGAATGGCATAGTCCTTATGATTGCAATTCATATTCATAACCTGGGTACGAATGTTCTCGGCTAAAAGCCTTGCGGAACGCAAATCGTATCTGGGCAGAATAATAGCAAAAACCTTTCCGCTATGGCGGGCTACATGGCCATTTTCACCCACACAGCCAGAAATAATCTCCGCAATGCTAGCAATGGCAACATCCCCTTCCCGATAGCCATACAGTTGATTGTATAGCTTTAGGTCATCTACACTAAGCAGACAAAGGGCCAAGGATTGCCCCCTAGATTTTTCAAACTCAGCATCAAGCAGCTCATAAAAGTACTTCCGATTGTAAAGACCAGTCACCTCATCGGTACGAGCCTCAATGTATGCCTTCTTGTACAGCCTAGAATTGGTAATCGCAATGGAGCTAATCGAATTGATTGATTCCAGTAAACTGGTATCACTATAATTATAGCCTTTGCGACTTGGTTTCTTTGTCAGCATGATGATACCTACCAAGGCATCCCCATCCTTTAGCGGTGCCATACACTCAATCTCCATCTGCTCCAAAAGCTGCCGCTCCTGCTGCCAAACAGCCTTATAGTTTGTGCTGCGATGGAAATCAATCATGCGCAAACAGCCGTCACTCTTCTTAACCCATTCCACAATAGGGTGTTCGTAGCTAAGGGACGGAGCGCGACTCTCTAGGGCACCCGAATTAAACGCAAGGCGAAACCGTTTTTCTCCCTCATCGGCAATGAAAATATAAATTTTACTAGGCCCTATGATTTTTTGGATAATATCTACGATGCAATCTAAAATTTCTGCTATGTTAAGGCTACGGCTAATTGCGGCGCTAAATTCCCGAATCTGCTCGGCCTGGGCAATCTCATCTCGAACAAAAACATGATCCAAAAAATACTTTAGTCCATTCGACAGGGCAAAGGTAGCCAAGGTAAACAGCAGGGAAATCACCAGCAGATTGTGCTGCGCGAGTAAAGGCAGCCGCTCAACTAAAAACAAATTCAGTGGCCCGAGAAGTTGGGTAAAAATAGCAAGACTCATTGCTCCAGCCAACAGGTAGCAACTGCCGCGAGAAATCAAAAGCGTCAACCGAAACAGATTGCGCCGATAAAGACCATAGAACAAACAGCCCGCATTGACAATCCCTGAGAATAAATCCAAGGGTACCCCTTCGAACGCCGGGATCAAAATCAACAGGTGTCCCAGTACCATAACGCCAATACCCAGAGCAAAGGGCAAAAACTGCCAGCGGGTCAGTTCAGACTCTCGCAGGTTTCGCAACAGCAACAGGGCCACATGAATGAACGCTGGCAGAACCACAATAAAGAGCAGAGCAACATGCCAGGTATACGTATAGAGAAAGGTTGCTTCGCCGCCAGGCCCAATCAGGAGATTCGGTGGTGCCAAAAGCTGACCCGTAAATACATTCCAAAGCCATGTACCAAATAGAGCCACGGTCCAAAACAGAAGGACATGCGTTCTGCGCACGCCGATAACAGCAAAGACAAACACAAAATAGGCAAGGACCAAGCTCATAAGACCAAAAATGGATACGTGAAACCAAAAAGCTGTGGAAGGAACAAACTGGATACGCATCAACAGGGAGCCCCCAGTCCATAAAACCATGCTTCCCAGTATGAGCAGATACCCGTTGATCATTCTGCTTTTCTCTGCTGCCAGCAGGGTTAGAAACAAAAATGTATAACAAAACAGCGCAGCAATGGAAATGTATGTAAACGATCCCATGAACGTCCTCCTCTCCCTAATTGTTAGATACGCAATAGCTCCTTCACATCATAAATAGATGGATTGATGCGGTCTAAGGGTTTATCGGTTCGGCTGCGATACCGAGCAAAGGTGCCGCAAGGAACAATACTAATCTCCAATGGCTCAATCCCAAGCAGTCTCTTCAAATCCTGATAATCTTGGTCAATGTGTTTAAAATAGATACTGAGGTGCTCTCGAAGCAGCTCCTTGCTTACTCCTGCATTCGTCAGACTCTCTGCACCTAACTCCACAATCATGTATATATAGGGGCGATTATTCTCACTATACTGCTTGCGGGCAATCCAATCTTCAATTTGAAGGCCTGAAAGCTCGATTGCCGACTCAATCGTGTATTGAGTGATGCGGGTAAAGCCAGCAACATCAATGACATTTGGTACCCGGTCGATATACTGGAACCGTGGCAATTGGGTTTGATCCCCAAGATGTTCCAGACCCACGCAACGATAGACATCTCCCACACGATACCGCATGAAGGCACCACCGCGCAAGACCGAGATCACCAGTTCATAGACCTCCCCTGGAAACACTTCATCCATCAAATAGGTCTGAGGTTGGTAATGGGGATCCCGTATGCTTTTCATCATCTCATTTTGAGGAATAAACTCATAAAAACAGGTATCTGGGAAAAAGTACATCCCATCCCGATTCCATGTCTCCGTGCCAATGCAGGAGGGCTCTGTTCCCGCAAACAGCTCCATAGGCCGTATGCCCCACATATCCTCCAAATCATCCTTATAGCAGGCGTTATCAGTGCCCGCTACCACAAGACCTTTCAGTGAAAAAAGATCCTTGGGCTTTAAGCTTCGCCGCTCTCTCTGGCAAATCCGTTTGGCCTTTAGGTAGCGCAGAGCAATATTGGGTGCTATGTTTAAAAAGGACCCGCCCGTCTCCTGTCCCGACTGTCCGACAGAACCAATCGAAGATATCCCTTGGCTGACGTAATATGCCACACTGCCCAAGCCGAAAAAGAAGTCAATTCCACCTCGCTTCATCCCCAACTTAAAGCCTTTTTTGTTTCGCTCTGTGAAGGAAAGAGTTGCCGCTTCCTTCACAGAGGGCAAGAAGTCAATCTGGATTTCTTCCTCCATCGCAACGGGAAGCAGACCCGTTACATAGGGAAGCGGCGCCAGGGCATAGAGCATACTGTCATGGGGCCTGATCTTAAAACGTCCTCTTTCTGTGCTAGTCGCCAAAACAAGGCAAGCGACCATATTATTGCGAAATGTCTCTAACATCCCCTCTGTATAGGGGGCCACTTTATAGGGATGGCGTCCCCCCTCCCAGGTGGTCTGCACCCAGACAATCGGCTCGGCCGGCAGGGGGCTGGCCTGCTTTTGTAACAGCACATCTGCATAGTCCTCATAGCGAGTTAGAGGCATTGCTTTCCGAAACGCCTCAATGGAATCAAACTTACGTCCTCTGAGAAAGGGCGTGGCCAAGCCACTGCTGGACCACAGGGAAATCTGTTCCTCCATTAAGCGATTTTGAATCCGCATAAATCCAGCGATATCCAAATCCAAAAAGCCACAATACTCTGCCCAGAGCTCTCCTTGTGACATTGTCTTCATTTTTTGCTCAAAGTTCATCGCTACCCCCTATTCCGTCTTATTACGTGTTCCAGGTATCGAAGCATGCACGAATGCTCCTGGGATTGGGAATCAAAAACGGTGTCTGCTTCCGATACTCTGCGTAGCCCCCAAACTGCTTTGGAAACACCCAAACATCTTGCATCGATGCATAAGCCAAGTTAAGCAATGAATATAGGATTGCAGCGCTAAGCAGCAGCCCACCGCCGAAAAAAAACCAGAGACTCAAGTATAGCCCAGTAAACCATAATACACCAGGATGCCTGCAAAGAGCATAAACGCCATTGGAAACCAGAGTTCTTTCCCCTTCTACCTGCTGGTAGGTGTCGGCAGGCAAGGCAAAAAACAGGCTATGAATCAGCAGGACAAAAAATAGGATCACAAACAAAGCGGGAAGAAGTAAAATCGGCCGAAACGCAAAGCCATTTTTCTGACAGCGTAGCAAGATCAAGCCGAAAGAGGAAAAAAACAGCAGAAGCATTCCAAGGGTAAACATAGCTCCCTTCGCCTTCTGCGAGTCCAGTATTTGAAGTATATCATATAAGAAAAACAACAAAAACCCAATAACACCTACTAGTAAAATCCACAT
>JBHAQX010000134.1:0-8983 GCA_041830595.1 Evtepia sp. | reverse complement strand
GCGCAAGATGCCGCCTTTTCTTAAAATATGGCTCTGCCCTACTACTTCGTCCAGACTGTTTGGACGAATGGCATCTGCCAATGGTTGGTACTGAATTCCACTCACTCCTTTCCCTCGTTTATATGTATAAGGGAGGACGACAGCGTCGTCCTCCCTATTGTATCAGTAGAAAAGTTAGTCGTAAAGGGGGTATTTGTCGCAGAGTTGCTGCACCGCATGGCGGATTTCATCCTGCTTTGTGTCAAAGGCAGTTGCCGTATCCCAGATCAGTTTTCCGATGATCTCCATGTCTGCTTCCACAAAACCTCTGCTGGTAGCGGCAGGGGTTCCCACTCGAATACCACTGGTCACAAAGGGTGACTGGGGCTCGTTGGGAATGGTATTCTTGTTTACAGTGATATGGACCTCATCCAAACGCTTTTCCATATCTTTTCCTGTAATATTGGCCCGACGTAAATCCACCAGCATCAAATGGTTATCGGTACCGCCGGAAACCAGATCAAAACCAGCACTGCTCAGGCTCTTAGCCAATGCAGTGGCATTGTTAATAATCTGCTGTTGATAGGTTTTGAACTCTGGCTTTAGTGCCTCACCAAAGGCAACCGCCTTTGCAGCAATGACATGCATAAGGGGACCACCCTGAGAACCAGGGAAAATCGCCTTGTCTACTCGAGCGGCGTGCTCTTCCTTACAGAGAATGACTCCACCACGAGGACCACGCAGGGTTTTGTGGGTTGTGGTCGTGACCACATCAGCATAAGGAATGGGAGAGGGATGAAGGCCAGCGGCGACAAGCCCTGCAATATGGGCCATATCCACAAATAGATAGGCGCCCACCTCCTGGGCAATCTCGCTAAATGCCTTGAAGTCAATGATACGTGGGTAAGCAGAGGCGCCGGCAATAATCATCTTAGGTTTATTTGCTCTTGCCAAATCCCGGACCTGATCGTAATCAATGCGATGGCTCACAGGATCCACCCCGTAGGCAACCATCTTATAGTTCAGGCCGGAGAAGTTCACAGGACTTCCGTGGGTTAAATGTCCGCCATTTGCGAGATCCATGCCGAGAACGGTATCTCCAAGATTGCAAAATGCCTCATACACCGCAAAATTGGCAGAGGCGCCGCTGTGGGGCTGGACATTGGCATGTTGGGCACCAAAGAGCTCTTTGACACGATCGCGAGCAATATTCTCCACCACGTCAACACATTCACAACCGCCGTAATAGCGCTTGCCGGGATAGCCCTCGGCATATTTATTGGTCAGCACAGAGGCTGTTGCCGCCAATACCGCTTCACTGACAAAGTTTTCGGAGGCAATCAGCTCAATATTTCTGCGCTGTCTGTCATACTCGGCTCTTACCGCATTCCCCACCTGTTCATCTTGCGTCGTAAGAAAATCCATCGTCTCTTTAACCACGATATCCACTCCTTTATTTTTCAGATGCCAAAAGAAATGACATCTTTTCTGGAAAATCATATTACTTCATTATACAATAAGATTCAAAAAATTCAATTCTTTTTGAAAAGATCCTGGTTCCATAGTATACTAAGAAGCAGGAGTTGATTCACTATGAAAAATGATAAACATGTTTTAAAAATCATTCATGAGCTAAAGGTTCTCTACCCAGAGGCCATCTGCTCCCTGCAATATGAAAAAGACTATGAGCTGCTGTTTGCCACCCGCCTTGCGGCCCAGTGCACCGATGAGCGGGTGAACCAAATTACCCCTGCCCTATTTGCACGGTTTCCCACTTTGGAATCCTTGGCCCAGGCGGATGTACAGGAAGTGGAGGAATATGTCCACTCCTGTGGATTCTTTCGGGCTAAAGCAAAGGATATTGTTGCCGCATCCCAGATGCTGTTAAAGGAGTTTGGTGGAATTGTTCCGGGCACCATGGAGGAACTGCTTAAACTACCCGGTGTGGGACGTAAAACGGCCAATCTAATTTTAGGCGATGTATACCGTATGCCTGGCGTTGTGGTTGCCGATACCCACTGCATTCGCATTGCAGGGCTTTTGGGGCTGACTGATGGCAGCAAAGACCCTGGAAAGGTGGAGGCTCAGTTGCGCAAATGCCTTCCTCCAGAGGAGTCCAATGATTTTTGCCATCGCATTGTGCTACACGGCAGAGCCGTTTGTCGTGCGAGAAAGCCGGATTGCGGAAATTGTAGTCTGCGTCCATACTGCAAATACTTTCAGGGTATCAAAAAAGCAGAGTCATGACTCTGCTTTTTTGATGTTATTGTTTTTATAGGCTTTATAAAGAATGTGCAGCCCATCTAAAATCAGTTGCTCATCCACAATGTCAATCATGGTTGTGCTTTCTGCAAGTATGCCAGCAAGTCCACCAGTGGCCACAACCTTGACCTGGTCGCCATACCCCATCTCTTTCTTACTCTCACGAATGAGATATTCCACAGCACCAAGGTATCCGCCTATGGAACCTCCTTGCATTTGCCCGATGGCATCCATTCCAAGCACAGAGCTCGGTTTGCTCAGTGTAACCTGGGGAAGATTTGAGGCCTTGGTAAACAGTGCATCTACCATGACTTGCAGGCCAGCCAAAATCGAACCGCCCAAATAATAGCCATCATGACTGATGGTATCCACGGTGGTGGCGGTACCAAAATCCAACACAATAAGAGGCATACCGTATTTTTCCATGGCTGCTTCACAGGAAACCGAACGGTCTGCACCGAGGCGCTCTTTGGCATCGTAGCGAATACTGGGGAAAATATCTTGGTCCACAATTAGGGGCTGTTTTCCAAAATATTTGACCATAGCACGACATAAGTTACCCATGATCTGGGGCACCACGGAAGCAATTATGACATCCTCCACATCCTTTGGGACAAGGTGGAAGTGTTGAAAATATTGGGATATCGTCAGACCAATCTCATCCGCAGTCTTATGTGTCCCGGTGACCATACGGAAGCTTCCGATCAGGGTGTCACCTTTAAAAACTCCAAAAACCATATTGGTATTTCCTACATCAACTGCTACTAGCAAAGGTAAGCTCTCCCCTTTTTCCCTTTAATCCGTACAAATTTCTCAAAAGTAAGGGCTGTTTAGTGAAGCTGCGTTCCATCGGGCAGGCGGAACAAATTGGGATCCTGTTCCAAATCACTGCTAATGTCGTTGCGCACTGAGGTTTCCGTCATGCGATAAATAACCGTACCGTCCCCTTCTCTTTGGGTTTCCGAAGCCACAAGTAGTCCTGTTTCAACCGAAATCCAATAAGAAATCAGGTAGGACAGCTCCAAATCCTGCTGCAAGAGATACACACAGTCCTGCCCATTTTTTTCTTCATAGTCTGCCTCTAAAATAGTAGCAGGATCGATCAGCAAAACATCTTCATAGCTAGGAATCCCCTGGGCTAAGTCAATGTACTCCCGGTTTGCGGGCACACTGTGATAGCTGCGATCCCCACCATTCCAGAAGCAAATCCGCTCTAGATTGCTTAGCCGATTTTGCACAGTACCATTGGGTAGGAACATTGAGGCCTTTTCCAAGGAGCCTTGCTTCCATATATGCACGGTTGTAGTAGAAGTTTTGCTGGCAATGTGTTCAATGCTCAAACTCCGATAATAGGTATCCTCTCGCTTCAGGGTTTCTACCACAGCCTGAACCGTTTTTGGTTCAACAGAAATGGGAAGAAAATTTCCATCTGGGCTGATGGGATTTGTCGATTCACCATCTGGAGAAGGCGTTAGCTCATCGGCTAACGCGATGGTCGGCATAGAGGAAAAGAAGGGTAAGCCAAAGCTTGCAAAAATCCCAACAATAATCGTAACGGCTATGGCTGCGACTAGCAGTCTTCTTTTTTTCGGTTCCATAGCAGGACTCCTCTCCTACACGTGGCAAAGGTCTGGCTTATTCTCCGCTGTCAAATTCCTCTGGCTTTTCGGCCCTTAGTCCCTTCCACCATAAGATGGCATCTACGATTCTGCGGCAGGCAAACCCATCTCCATAGGGGTTAACGGCTTTTGCCATAGCACCATATGTCTCTTTATTACGCAACAACTCAGCAGCCAGATTAAAAATGTCCTCTTCCTGGGTTCCAGCAAGACGGACCGTGCCTGCTCGAATCGCCTCAGGTCGTTCGGTCTCCCGGCGTAATACCAAGACAGGACGCCCAAGAGCAGGGGCTTCCTCCTGCAATCCACCGGAATCCGTCATGACAAAATAAGCTCTTGCCATTAAGTTGTGCATTTCATCTGGTGTAAGGGGCTCAATCAAATGGATACGGGGATGATCGGCCAAAAAGCTCGCCGCTTCTTGCACCACAGGAGATAGATGAACGGGGTACACCAGCTCTGTTTCAGGGAATTCCTCTACAATGCGGCGTAGTGCACGCATAATATGTTCCATAGGCTCCCCATAGTTCTCCCGACGGTGGCAGGTTACTAAAATCACGCGCCGGTTCGTATAGTCGAGACGGTTTAGTAGCTGGGTGCGGAACACGTAGTCCGGCTGTACGGTGGTCTTAAGAGCATCAATTACCGTATTGCCTGTTATAAAGATACGTTGGGAAATGTTTTCCTTATGTAAGTTGTGCTTATTGGCCGCCGTAGGAGAGAAATGTAGATCAGAAAGATCTCCCACCAGAGTTCGATTGATTTCCTCGGGAAACGGAGAATACTTGTCATAGGTGCGTAGGCCAGCCTCTACATGTCCCACAGGAATTTGCTTGTAGTATGCGGCTAGGGCACTGGAAAACGTTGTTGTGGTATCTCCATGCACTAAGATTAGGTCAGGCTTGGCTTGTTCAAAAACCTGCTCTAAGCCCAAAAGACATTTCGATGTAATCGTAAACAAGCTTTGCCGTTTTTCCATAATATCCAGATCATAGTCCGGCACAATGGAAAAAAGCCGCAAAACATCATCCAGCATTTCTCTATGCTGGGCTGTGATACAACACAGACTCTCAATCTCTGGGCGGCGCTCAAGCTCTTGCACCAGTGGAGCCATTTTCACAGCTTCAGGTCTTGTGCCAAAAATGGTCATAACTTTAAGCGGCATAGCAGCGTCTCCCTTTCCAGTCACGTTATCGTTTATCACTCTGTTTTTCCTTGGAGGTCTCCTCTTTTGTGTCTGGAGAATGATCCTGGTTGTGGTAATGTTTGTTATTTAAAATAAAGATCCTGGCTGCAATCAGGCCAGCGACTAAAAGAGCACCCATCAAAATCATGGCTTTAATCGCACCACTTGTGGTGAGAGCAACCGCAGAAAGGCCCAAAATGGCACTGATAGCATAGAGCACTACCACTGCCTGCTTTTGGTTCATACCCATGTCAATCAGTCTGTGGTGAACATGGCTGCGATCGGGAGACATGGGGTTTTGCCCTTTTGAAATGCGCCGCAGGATGGCAAAGCAGGTATCAAATATGGGAAGACCCAGCATAAGAAAGGGCACTGCAAAAGAGATAACAGTATAGAGTTTAAACAGACCCTGTATGGACATGGTGGCGAGAATAAATCCAAGAAATGTAGAGCCGGTATCCCCCATAAAAATCTTAGCCGGATTGATGTTGTAGGGCATGAAGCCAAGACAGGATCCCACAAGGGCCGCCATGATAATGGCGACAGCTCCCCCACCACTGACAAGTAGAGCAATCACCAACATGGTAATGGAACTAATCGCTGCAACACCGACAGCCAACCCATCCAGCCCATCAATCAGATTGACGGCATTGGTAATCGCAACAATCCAAATGACGGTAATGGGAATGGAAAGCTTTCCAAGTATCCAGTAGGGATCGCCACTAAAAATATTGGGATTGGAGAGAACCTCAATTACATTTCCGTGGAGTACTGTGACAAGAGCAGCAAAAATCTGCACCAAAAATTTGGGAAGGGCGGGCAAGGAAAAAATGTCATCAAAAATGCCAAGAATGACAATGATAATCACACCCAGCAACATGCCCCTTACCTGAATGGTCAGATTGGATAGCAGAAGAACACTGACCAAGAAGCCCAAAAAGATGGCAAGACCACCCATGCGGGCAATGGGCACTTTGTGCATCCGACGCTCATCTTTTGGTATGTCAATGGCGCCAACCCTGTGAGCCAATTTTTTTACCAATGGGGTTGCGGCAAATGAAGTCAAAAGAGCAACGAGCAAAGCAAGTATTACTTTAAATATTAACGGCATGCTTGTAAGTGTTAACATAATATACGGAAACTCCTTTTATGCCCAGTAAGCCTTCCCATTAGGGAACAAAGCCAATCTTTTTATACACCTTGCGCAGGGTTTTGTTGGCAACCGCTTGGGCCCGCTGGGCGCCTTCTCGATATACGGTTTCCAGATAAGATTTATCTGCCAGTAAGCGCTCTGTTTCCTCTCGAATCGGACGCAATTGTTCAGCTACGGCCTCACCAACGGCAGGCTTAAAAGCGCCGTAACCCATTCCTTCAAATTCGGTTTCAATTGTTTCAAAGCTCTTTCCGGTAACCGATGAGTAGATTTGCATCAAATTGGCAACCCCTGGCTTTTCAGCCGGACGATAGCGTACACAGTCTTTGGTGTCGCTATCCGTCACCGCACGCTTAAACTTGCGCAGAATATCTTCGGGTCTTTCCAGCATGTAGATACAACCATTTTGGTCCTTATCCGATTTTGACATTTTACTTGTGGGTGTTGTTAGTGACATAATTCGAGCACCTACCGGTGGAATATAGGGCTCTGGAAGGGTGAATACATCACCATAAATGCTGTTAAAGCGGGTTGCAATGTCCCGACAAATCTCCACGTGCTGCTTTTGATCCTCTCCCACGGGAACAAGGTCGGTCTGATAGAGCAAAATGTCAGCCGCCATAAGCGCCGGATAGGTAAACAATCCGGCGTTAATATTATCACTGTTCTTTCCAGACTTATCCTTGAACTGCGTCATCCTGGAAAGTTCTCCATACATGGTATAGCAGTTAAGTACCCAGGAAAGCTGGGCATGAGCCGGAACATGAGATTGAATGAAGAGTACATTCTTCTCCGGGTTCAGGCCACAGGCAATATATGCTGCAAGCTGGGTCAGGGTGCGCCGCCGCAAGTCGGCAGGAGTCTGCCGAACGGTAATCGTATGCAGATCGGCCATAAAATAATAGCAGTCGAATTCATCGCTGCGTGCAGGCCAGTGCTTAATGGCCCCAAGATAGGAGCCCAATGTCAAATCTCCACTGGGCTGGATGCCCGAGAGCATTACCTTTTTCGTTCCTGTTTCTGCCATTCCTTCGGATCTCCTCACACATTATTATCAACTTATAATCAGCATATCACTAAAAAAAGCAAAAAAAACGTATCAGTTGATTATAGCACATCCCTTCTGCCTTGACAATCCTACTAAAAAAAATATAGAATAAGAAAACGCCCAATGGAAAAAGTATTTCGCTATAAATTATTCTGTCTAAAGGGTCTGGTAACCCGGTACTTTGAGATAATGAGGAGGTCTTGTCATGGACATGACTTGGTTTAATGAGATGGAAGCAAACATTCCGAAAGATGGTGTGCGCACCAGGTTTGCCCCTTCCCCCACTGGCTATATGCATGTTGGAAATCTACGCACCGCTCTCTATACTTGGCTGATTGCGAAAAAAGCAAAGGGAACCTTTTTACTTCGCATTGAGGATACGGACCAAGAGCGCTTGGTGGACGACGCCACAGAGATTATTTACAATACCCTAAAAAATTGCGGTCTGACCTGGACGGAAGGCCCTGATGTGGGTGGTCCTGTTGGCCCATATATTCAAACAGAACGTCGGGGAATCTATGAAAAGTATGCACAACTACTCATTGAAAAAGGCGGCGCCTATCGCTGCTTTTGCGGCAAGGAGCGCATGGAAGAACTCCAGGGTGCAGAAACGGGAAAAAATGTTGCGAAGTACGATGGTCGTTGTGCAACCCTCAGCCAAGAGGAGATTGAGAGCAAGTTAGCCCAAGGTCTGCCTTTTGTGATTCGGCAGAAGATTCCTCGCAGTGGAAGTACCACATTTCACGACGTCATCTTTGGAGACATTACCGTTGAGAATGAAACCCTGGATGATAATGTGTTGATCAAATCCGATGGACTACCAACCTACAATTTTGCCAACGTGATTGATGACCATCTGATGGGCATTACTCACGTGGTGCGGGGCTCAGAATACCTCTCCTCTGCACCAAAGTATAACTTACTCTACGAATCTTTTGGCTGGAAGGTTCCCGTATACATTCACTGTTCCCCTGTCATGCGTGATGCCACTCACAAAATGTCCAAACGCCACGGAGATCCTTCCTATGAGGATTTGCTCGCTCAGGGCTATTTGTCGGAGGCTGTGGTCAACTATGTCGCTCTCTTGGGCTGGAGCCCTGGCGGAGAGCAAGAGATCTTTTCCTTAGAGGAGTTGGCAGAGATTTTTGATAGTAAGGGCATCTCAAAGTCACCTGCTATCTTTGATCGAGAGAAACTAAACTACTTTAACAGTACGTATATCAAAGCCCTCTCACCAGAGCGATTCTACACCCTGGCAGAACCATATTTGAAAAAAGGGATCAAAACCCTTGAGATTGATCTAAGTCTTGTAGCTCCACTTATCCAGACTCGACTAGATACATTGGACGATATCATTCCCCTGGTCGATTTTTTTGACACACTCCCCCCCTACTCCAACGAGCTCTATGTGCACAAAAAGATGAAAACGGATGCAGAAAACTCTTTAGATGCATTGCAAAAAACCCTACCTGTTCTTGAGGCGCTCCCGACCTGGACATTTGAAAGTATACAAGATGCTCTCATTGACCTTGCAGCCAAGTTGGAACTCAAGAACGGAAGAATTATGTGGCCTGTTCGTGTTGCAGTTTCTGGCAAAGCCGCCACACCGGGTGGTGCTGTGGAACTATGCCAAATCCTTGGTAAGGACGAAACTATTCGCCGCATAAAGAAAGGCATAGAGCAGTTAGCATAAGAAGTCATTTTTCTACTTGTAAACATTTTTAAGACAAAAAAAG
>JBHAQX010000133.1:0-10338 GCA_041830595.1 Evtepia sp. | reverse complement strand
TTAAGCTCATGTCTTGAGCAGCATAATAATGAGAATAAAAGCCGTCCCGCCTTTGCGGAAGGCAAAAAAACCGGGGCACAGGAAAATCCTGTGCCCCGGTTTTTATGCATGTTGGTAGGTAATGTACCCACCCATCATGGTGAGCAAAACGTTGGTCTCTTTGATTTCTTCCGGGTCCACCGTGAAAATATCACGATCTAAGACCACAAGATCTGCAAGTTTCCCAGGTTCCAAGCTTCCCAGCTGGGAGACTTGTCCTGCCAAAAAGGCGGGACCCTGGGTGTAGATGCGAACTGCCTCCTCCACAGTGAGTCGCTCTTCCGGCATCCAAGGGTCTGTTCCCTTGCCATCACTGCGGGTGACGGAGCAGTAAATGCCCCAGAGGGGGTCATACTGCTCGACGGGGCTGTCGGAGCCGCCGCCCAGATGTACCCCGGTGTCCAACAGGGTTTTCCAGGCATAGCAACCAGAGGCGCGGTCTCCAAGACGTGGTGCCACATGAGGGGCATCGGTTACAGTGAAGGGAGGCTGAATGTCGGCACCCATACCTAAGGAAGCCATGCGCTCATAGAGGGCCCTATCACCGATCTGGCAGTGTACAATACGATGGCAGAGGGGCTTGGGGTTCTCGGCCATGGCAAGCTCCACAGCATCTACACATTGGGCAATGGCAGCATCCCCAATGGCATGAAAGGCAATCTGCAAGCCAGCCTTTTGACAGAGGGAGACCAATTCATTTAGAGTATCCCGGTCATAGACGGGGATGCCTCGATTCCCTGGATCATCGCTGTACTCCTCACGCAGATACGCGGTTCTGGCCCCTAAGCTTCCGTCAGTAATGAGCTTGATGTTGCAGACCTGCAGGTAATCCGTTCCGCTGCCACTTTGATAGCCCTTTTGGATAATGTCTAAAAGCTGTGCCTTCTTTGGGGCTTGCCACTCTTCAAAGATTCGAACACGCAGGTCACCTTGCTCCTGTAAGGTCTCCATGGCAGAGCCGAGCACATCCCAGCTACAGCCCTCAGGGCCCAGATCATCACTGTGCACACTGGTTAGGCCGCAGGCGGCAAAGGTCTTTCCCATCTCCCGAAGGTGTTCTGTGACCTGCTCCTGGGACAGTTTCGGGAAAAAGGTTTTGATGTGATCTAAGGCCGTTTCACGAATAATACCGTTTAGAGAGCCATCTGCCGCCTTGTCCAATTCGCCCCCTGGGATGATCGTGTCGGGGGTGTACCCAGCTAGATCCATAGCCAGGCCGTTGATGGCACCCACGTGGCCACAGACTCGATCCAGGACAACGGGGTGCTGAGTGGAAATGGCCTCAGCAGTGTGGCGATCCGGAAGCTGTTTGGTATCGAAACAGTTGTGGTCGAAGCCATAGCCTACGATCCACTCACCAGGAGGGATTTGCTGCTCCGTTACATAGGTCCGGCCTCGTTGGATGAGTTCATCCAACGAGCCTACGCCACGAAGATCTAGGCGCTGACATTCAACACCAGTTAAAAGCATATGCATGTGGCTATCGCAAAAACCAGGCAGCACCAGGCGGCCTTGTAAGTCAATGCACTGGGTATGTTCGCCTTTTAGCCCAAGGGCAGCTTGGTCACTACCCGCCAAAACAATGCGACCCTTGTTGATCGCTAGAGCGGATACAATCCGTCCGGACATGGTGCGGATGGTTCCGCCATAAAGAATGGTATCCAAGGCAGTTCTTCCTTTCTCATTTTGTCATAATAGGAAATTGGAACAGCCCCGCCCTGAAAAGGCCGGGGCTGTTCCAATTTAGTTCAGAGCAACCTGCTTAGGAGACAGGTACAACATTCTGGAAGGCAATGTTCCAAATCCAAGAAGCGTTCATGTAAACACCTTCATAGGCGGAATTGATTGCAATGCTCTTTACAGGGTAAAAGAGGTTGATATAGGGCGTGTCTTTCACAACGATATCCATTGCGCTAAACATCATATCGTTACGAAGGGATGTATCGCTCTCCTGGGCCTGATCCTGGATCAGCTGGGTGACAAGGGGATTATCATAAGCTGCAGCGTTGTAGGGGATGTTGCCCTCATACATGGGCTGCAGGTTGCCGGAGGGATCGGGGAAGTCGGCTTCCCAGCCTGCGATGAGGATGTCATAGTCCCGAAGGCCATTCGCATCCAGTACTTCGCCAAACTGATAGGCGGTGTGCTCATCGCCGGATACCTTAACGATGTTCAGGGTAACACCGATGGCGGACAGATTCTCCTGCATGGCCAGGGCGATGGAGTTGCGCAGACCATCTTCGTTGGTGACCAGGTCGATGGTAAAGCCATCGGCGTAGCCAGCGGTAGCAAGCAATGCCTTTGCGCCTTCGGCATCAAATACATGCTTGGGTGCCTTGTCCAGATATTCCACCCAACGGTCTTTCTCGGTGCCAAACAGGGCAAAGGAGTTGGGGAGAACGGTAGAGGGCTCGCCGGTTGTCTTAACCAGATTTGCCTGAATAGACTCTAGGTCAATAGCCATTTCAACCGCCTTGCGGACATCGGCGTTGTCAAAGGGTGCTCTCTGAGTGTTGAATGCGGCGTAGACAATGCCAAAGCCGGGAGAAGAAGTGACGGACACTGCTTCGTCAGCAAGGAGTACATCCATCTGGCTAGCGGGAGCGGGAACAATGCAGTCGACTTCGCCAGTTTTCAGAGCGGTGACACGGGTGCTGTCTTCGGCAACAATCTTAAAAATCAGCTTCTGGAAGTGGCCGGCATCCTCACCCCAGTAGTTGGGGTTCTTCTCAAGGACCACTTCGCTGCCGCTCTGCCAGCTGACATAGGTGTAAGGGCCGGTGCCAATGATGCCGGTGTCGGCGGTGCCAACAGCATCACCCTTCTCTTCGGCAAAGGCTTTCTGAACAATGTGACCAGCCATGGTACCAAAGACATACTGCCAGATGGCATCGGGCTGGGACAGGGTAACGGTTAGTTCCCAGTCACCGGTGGCTTCCATTTTCTCCACACTGCTGAACATCCACTCCACGTAGGAGCCTGCAGAACGGTTGCGCTCCAAGGAATAGAGCACATCGTCCATGGTCATGGGGCTGCCGTCGGAGAAGGTTACGTTGCTGCGAATCTGGTAGACATAGGTCAGGTCATCTACCTGCTCCCAGCTCTCGGCCAGGAGAGGTACCAGCTCATTCTGCTCGTTAAAGCTCAGAAGGCCCTGGGTGATTTGGTTCACAATGGGGTTTGTGGTAAAGTCATAGGCCACAATGGGGTCAATGCGAACGGGGTCACTGTCTAGTGCGATGACAAAGCTGTCCTTATCAGCAGGGGGCGTCGTTCCTCCGCCGCTGGGGGTCTTAGAGCAGCCCGCGACGAATGCCAGGAGAAGGGTTGCGGCAAGAAGCAGAGAGATCAGTCTTTTCATGTCGTTTCCTCCATATCTTTTTTTGGTTCTCTATTTTCGATCCCATCCAAAATGAAAAGCGAGAAGGCCATCTCAGTTTGGATGCTAACGAAGCACAGTGATTAAGGGCCCACAACCACATGGCAGGCCACTTTATGGCCTTGGCCCACGTCTTTCAGCTGGGGTTTTTCCTCCAGGCAGCGTGGTGTGCAGAGGGGGCAGCGGGGCGCAAAGGGGCAGCCCTTGGGGATATCAATGGCGGAGGGAAGATCTCCCTCTAGGACGAGACGCTCTGTTTTGGTTTCCGGGTTCACGGTGGGGATGGCGGACATGAGGGCGATGGTATAGGGGTGGAGAATATGGCCAAAGAGTTCTTCTGTCGGGGCCTGCTCCATAATGGTGCCCAAATACATGACCGCCACTTCATCACAGAGGTAGCGCACCACCGTCATCTCATGGGAAATGAACAGCATGGTCAAAGAAAACTTTTCCCTCAGGTCCATTAACAGATTGAGGATCTGTGCCTGGACAGACACGTCCAGAGCGGAAACCGGCTCGTCGGCCACAATGAAATCAGGGGTGAGCAGCAGGGCACGGGCAATGGCCAAGCGCTGTAGTTGGCCGCCGGACATCTCCCGGGGGACCCGATTCAGGGCGTCCTGTGGCAGGTTGATTTCCTGTAAAAGGGTGTCAATCTTCTCCTTTGCCTCAGCCTGGGACATGTTATAAACCCGGCCTACCTCGAAAAGGGCAGAGCCAATTTTTTGCTTTGGGTCAAAGGAGCCGTAAGGGTTTTGAAAAATCATCTGCATATTGCGGCGCAGGGCCTTCAGCTTTTGGCCTTGCAGCTTTGTGATATCCTGACCTTTGAACAGCAGGGCACCCTGGGTAATCTCCTCCATGCGCAACAGGCAGCGACCGAGAGAGGATTTTCCGCAGCCGGATTCGCCGACCACGCCAAAGATCTTACCCTTGGCAATTTCGAGGCTCACACCGCCAACGGCCTTTAGGGTTTTTGCCTTTTCTCCCAATTTGCGGGAGGGCACAGGAAAGGATTTCTTTAAATCTATGGCCTGTACCACCAGTTCCGGCTTATTAGGCATCTGTGCCACCCCCTTGCGCTACTTGAAAGCAGGCGGCTAAGTGTCCATTGCCGCAATCAATTAAGGGGGGATAACTCTCCCGGCAGCGGGGCTTCACATGACGACAGCGGTCCGCAAACATGCATGCGGCCGGTGGTGCAAACAGGGCGGGAGGAGAACCGGGAATGGTCTCCAGACGGCTCCCCCTGCTACCCATACTGGGAATGCTATTAATCAGTGCCCGACTATAGGGGTGCTTCGCCTCTTTCAGCAGCTTCTGGGTTTCCCCCGTCTCCACCACCTTGCCTGCGTACATGACGCTGACCCGCTGGCAGGTCTCTGCCACCACACCAAAATTATGGGTAATGAGGAGAATGCTCATATGCATTTCAACGGAGAGCTTTTGCAGTAGCTCTAAAATCTGAGCCTGAATCGTTACGTCCAGGGCGGTGGTGGGCTCGTCGGCAATGAGCAGCTTGGGATCGCAGGCAATGGCCATGGCGATCATGACCCGCTGCTGCATACCCCCGGAGAGCTCAAAGGGGTATTGGGAATAACGCTTTTCTGCCGGCTCCAGTCCCACTTTTTCCAACAGTTCAATGGCCTTTTCCTTGGCCTGCTGTTTGCTTGCATTTTTATGGTAGCGGTACATCTCACCAATTTGCTCCCCCACTGTCATAATGGGATTTAGTGAGGTCATGGGATCCTGAAAGATCATAGAGATTTCGTCGCCGCGGAGTTTTTCCATGGCTGTTTGGGATAGGGTAAGAATGTCCTTGTCCTCGAAGAGAATGCTGCCTCCCATGCGGCTGTGCCGCTTGGGGTGGAGGCGCAGAATAGACTTGGCCGTCATGCTTTTCCCGCATCCCGATTCCCCTACGACACCGTGGATTTCTCCCGGCCGCACATCCATATCCACGCCGGAGATGGCGTAGACAATGCCACGGGTGGTCATAAGTTCCACCGTGAGGTCACGAATTTCCAATAGATTGCTCATACAGCGGCACCCTCCTTGCTTTGAGCGGCGGCCTGCTTAGCGGAAAAGCGCTGTAGGGCGGCCATTGCCCGCTTCTGGTCTCGATCCACTCGCTTAAAGGAGGGAAGAGCACGCTGGCTGGGATCAAGATATTGGTGCAGCCCATCGCTGAAAATGTTTAAGGATACAACTACAACCACAATGGCACCACCAGGAGAGAGGGAGAGATAGGGATTTTGAAGAAGATACTGCCGCCCCTCGGCTAACATGGCGCCCCAGTCTGCCTGGGGAGGTGCCACGCCAAGGCCCAGGAAGGACAAAGCGGCTAAATCCAAGATGGCATAGGCAATGTCTAAGGTAAGCTGCACCAAAATGGTGGAGATACAGTTGGGCAGAATGTGTCGATACAGAATACGAGGAGTTGAGTAGCCTAGAGACACGCAGGCGGAGACATAGACCTTGTTGCGCTCCACCATCGTCAAAGAGCGGGTGAGCCTGGTCAGCATGGGCACATAGACAATGCCCAGGGCAATGACAGCGAAAATCATGCTGCGGCTCTTAAACCCTGCCACAAAGATAAGGGCCAGGAGCAAAGAGGGGAAGGAGAGGAGCACATCGCAGACGCGCATAATCAGGTTATCCACCTTGCCGCCCACATAACCTGCCAGAAGGCCAAGAGGAACGCCTAAAACGGTAGACAGGGCCACTACGCCAAGGGCAGACAGTAAAATGGTTCTCCCCCCGAAGAGAATGCGGGAAAAGATGTCCCGCCCATTGTTGTCACAGCCCAGCCAGTGCTCCGCCGAGGGCAGAGCCAGGCTGCTGCCCAAATCCTGGGCATTGGGGTGATAGGGGGCGATGAGAGGGGCGATGGCACAGGCCAGGACAATCAAAAGCAGTACTGACATGGAAATGATTACGGTGGGCGTAAAAAGCTTGCCGTAATTTTGCTTTTTTCCACGATAAAGGCCGGGATGGCCGCTGAGTGCAGTAAACAACGCCACCCCTCCTTATTTCAGTCGGATTCTGGGATCCAGAATCGCATAGATGACATCCACAAACAAGTTGATGCATAAAAACACGGTAACAAGCAACATGGTGACTCCCTGAACCACCGGATAGTCAGAGGCCTTAATGGCAGGAATTAGAAGCCCGCCAATGCCGCCCATGGCAAAAACCGTTTCCACCAGAACAGCGCCTACCAGCATGCTGCCAATCTGAATGGAGGTGACTGTGATGATGGGAATCAAAGCATTTTTTAGAGCATACTGAAGAATCACACGCATACGAGGAATGCCCTTCGCCGTGGCCGTGCGAATATAGTCAGAGTTGAGCTGTTCAATCATAGTGGTACGGGTAATGCGGCTGGTCAGTGCCACCATGTTAAGAGCCAAGGCAAAGGAGGGAAGAATCAGGTGCCGTAGGCTTCCTGTGCCCATAGAGGGAAACAAACCCAGATAGAGGGCAAAAATCAGCATAAGGACCATGGCGGTCAGAAAGACCGGTGAGGCCACAAATACCAGGGACAGTATGGATAAAACTTTATCCACTGCCGTATTCATATTTACCGCACTGATGATACCCATGGGAATGGCAATCAGCACCGATAAAAGGCCGGCCAACAGCACGATGGACAAGGTGACACCAATGCGCTCGCCCACCAGCAGAGTAACGCTCTGTCTGTGGGTATAACTCTGGCCAAGGTCCCCTTTTAGGGCATTGCCAATCCAGATGAAATACTGCTCCACAATAGGTTTATCCAGGTGAAACTCCTCACGCAGTTGCTGTTTGGTCTCCTCACTGATGTGCTTTCCCTTGGTAATGGATGTAATAGGATCCGTCGGCACAATGCGCACCATGGCAAAAATCAACACGGAGACTACAAAGAGAATGGGAATCATTTGCAGTACCCGCAGGACAATATACTTTGTCACCGAAACACCTCTCCAATTTTCCTCTGCCCCAGTGGCAGAGGTTGTCCCTTTCCAGGCTTTTCCTGCCTGAAGCACCTTAGCATGGAAGGCGGGACCTTTGTGCTTTTTCATACAAAAGACATTAGGAAATTATACGCTATTTGTCAGCTTCCTGTCAAGGAATATCCCCATTTAAAACAGAAGCCAGGGGGCAAAAATTCTAAAACTACTTTGGCACCCGTTTCGATTCTCGAGGGCTGCGGCCTTGTATTTCCCAGGGTGCTATGGTACAATTGGAAAAGAAAATTCGTACAGGGTAGGAGGCTGCTTTATGATTTTAAGCTTTGAGCAAGTGGGGGAAATTTTGGATGAAATTGCAGACTCCTTTCCAAAGGAATTCTATAAGGAACTAAATGGTGCCGTGCTGCTTTTGTCAGAACCAAAGCATCATCCCAGTGCACCGGACCTAAGCATTATGGGAACCTACTGCCGGGATCACTTAGGCCGTTATATTGAGATTTACTATGGCTCCTTTGTGGAGCTCGCCCAGGCGGAGGATTGGGATGAAACCCAGTGGAGAGAGCGGCTGCAAAAAACCCTATCCCACGAGTTTACCCACCATCTAGAGAGCCTAGCTGGGGAACGTGCCTTAGAGGATAAAGATGCAGACTTTATGCAGGAGTACTGGAGCAGAAAAAACAGAAGGGCTGCCTGGGACCCGGAACAGTAGGCAGCTGCACCAATTCTTGAAGCCATAGGGGAGGGCTCTATGAGCCGGCTTGGACTTTTTTCCGCCGCCGTCAGTGCGGCCTGCCTCTTTGCATTTTTCATTCCGGGCGTTTTGCCAGGAATTTTGGGCGCACTCTCTCTGTGCGCCCTTCTTTTGCTGCCCAAGGGAAAAGAACCAAGAACCCGTCGCCTGCGTTGGCTGGCAGCAGGTCTCTGCCTGGGGTTCTTTTGGTCTGCAGCCTATAGTCTGTTCTTCTTTGCCCCTGCCCAGGCCCTGGAAGGGCGGACCATTCGCCTTGCGGCCACTGTGCAAGACTTTCCCCGGGAGACCACCCACGGTGTGGCGGTCACCATCAAAGGCAATGAAGCAGGGGCGTCCGGCGTGCAGATGATCCTGTACTTAGACAAAAGCTTTCAGGACTTACAACCCGGAGACAAACTCTCCTGCGTGGCCTATTGCAGCAGCTCGGCCCAATCGGGGCGGCTGTATAACCGGGCGAAAGGTATTTTTCTCACAGCCAGGGCATATGGTACGGTGCAGGTCACACCGGTGGAGGGAGTGCCCCTTTCCTTTGCACCCCTGTATCTGGCAAAGCAGCTGCGGGAGCAAATTCAGCGGTTCTACCCCGGGGAGCAAGCAGCGTTACTGGAGGGGCTGCTCACGGGCTATACGGACAACTTAAGTCAGGAAACCCAGAATGCCTTTAGCCGCACAGGGCTGAGCCATGTGGTCTCGGTGTCCGGCATGCATGTCTCCTTCTTGGCAGGGTTTCTACTTCTATTGCTGGGAAAGAATCGAAAATCCACAGCCATTTTGCAGATTTTGATTATTTTTTTCTTTGCCGCCATGGCGGGGAATGCCCCCGGAGCCCTAAGGGCGGCCATCTTTGCCAGCGTGGCCTTGCTGGCACCCTTCTTCGGCCGGCGTTCCGAGGCGGTGACGGCTCTCTTTACGGCTTTGCTGCTACTGTTACTCCTATCGCCCTTTTCCATTGCCAGGCCGGGGCTTCAATTCTCTTTTGCGGCAACTTTGGGTATTTACTTGGTCAGCCAGCCTTTGCAAAAACGTTGGACAAAAAACTTGACGGGAATGCGAAAACGACTGCTGACGGTCCCCCTCTCCCTTGTGGCGGTGTCCATCGGGGTTAATCTCTTTACTATTCCCCTTACGGCTCTCTATTTTGGCCAGGCCAGCCTGATTTCGCCCTTCTCCAATCTGCTGACCCACTGGGCTGTGGCGGCGGGCTTTCTTGGTGGGCTTCTCTCTACCGTGTTGGGGACAATTTGGCCGGCCTTGGGGGAGATGCTGGCTTCCGTGGTGGGACTCCCCCTCCGCTTTTTTCTCTGGTCGGCAGAGAGTTTTGCAAGACTTCCCTTCGCAGCCCTGGAGCTGCAGTCCGTCTACTACCAATTCTTCCTGTGTTTTCTCTATGTGTTAATCTTTGTTTATCTGCTGGGCTGGTTTCGTGGCTTCCGCCGCCCCATTCTGCCCATCTGTGCCGGGGTATTGGCCCTGTGCCTTAGCCTGCTGCTGACCAATCTAGATGCCCGGCGCAGCGAGTTTCGCCTTACCGTTTTAGATGTTGGCCAAGGACAAAGTCTTGCGCTCCTGGCAGATGAGCGCCGAGTATTGATTGACTGTGGGGGCAAACAGGCGGGGGCCACCGCTGCCTCATACTTTCACGCATTGGGATACAGCAGTCTGGATCTCTTGGTTCTAACCCACTACCATGCAGACCATGCGGATGGTGTGGCAGAACTGATCCAGCGTCTGGATGTTGCCCGGATCGCCCTGCCGGATGCAGACTGGGAAAATCCTCAGCGCTTAGAAATTGAGACCTTAGCCCTGGAATCCGGCATAGAAATCTGGTATATTGAAGAGGAAACCTTGCTGACCCTGGGCCCATATGGGGACCTTAGGGTATTCCCGCCCCTATCAAAAGAGGGAGACAACGAGGCTGGACTGAGTATGCTGTTTCGCTATGGGGACTGGGAGGCGCTGATTACAGGAGACATGGGTGCAGAAGGAGAAGAGACTCTCATTGCCCGGTATCCCATGCCCGACATTGAGGCGTTGATTTTAGGCCACCATGGGTCGAAATATTCTAACTCTGAGGCTCTTTTAGAGGCAACTACTCCCGATGTGGCCCTGGCCTCTGTGGGGCTAAACAACAGCTACAACCACCCAGCAGAAGAAACCGTTCTGCGCCTGGAGGAGATGGACATTCCTCTCTATCGCACGGACTTAATGGGAAATCT
>JBHAQX010000132.1:0-4470 GCA_041830595.1 Evtepia sp. | reverse complement strand
GTAGATAGCGGCATCGTCACGGGCAAACGTGCAGGAACTGCCACCATTACCGCTACCACAGCAGATGGTGAGAAGACCAGTACTTGTCAAGTGACCGTTACCGCTCCGGTTGTTACCCCTCCCACGTTAAACATCACTTCCTCCAGCCTGCTTGTTGGGGGAACCATTACGCTGAGCGTGAACAATCCACCCAGTGGCGCAACCTTTAACTGGTCTGGCAACTCCAATGTAACCCTAGGAAACAATGGAGGCTCCAGTAATACCGTTACTGGCCGCACCGTAAGCAGCAACAACACTGTTTCTGTCCAGGTGACGAGTGGCGGTACTACGACCACCCTGAACTGCACCATTAACGTTGTAAATCCATACATTAATCCCACCTCTGCTTCTCTCAATGTGGGGCAAACCGTAGGCCTTAGCGTTTCCAATCTCCCCTCCAATGCCTCTGTCATCTGGTCTCGGACAAATACAACGATTACTAATTTCAGCGGCAGCGGCACCAGCATTACGGTCTCTGCCGACAGAGCAGGTTATTCTGATTATACCGCTACCGTTACAGCCAACGGCAAGAGTGTGACCACGGCCACTTGCAGGGTTACGGTCAACAATACCAGCAGCAGTACCACCGCTTCTACCATCAACCGCACAGTAAAGAACAGTGACGTTCTTACTTTTAGCAGAAGTAATTTCAATGATGTAAAGCCCTCTTCTGCAGGCACAATTGACTATATTTATTTTACTGACCTGCCTTCTAGTCGTGGCACACTATACTACAACTACAGAGAGAGTAGTGGAAATTATGACCACTCCATCTCAGCCAGCAGCTCTAGTTCCTACCGTTATTATTATAGTCCAAGCGGCTCTCAAAATGACCTTTCCCTGATTTCCTTCGTTCCCAAATCCGGAACTGGCAGCACTACCCTTAGCTACTATGCTGTGACCTCTGGCACCAACTACAGCGGCAGCATTACGATTACTGTTGAAGAGGGTGTGAATAAGGTCAACTTCAACGTAGCTAAAAATAATGTACTTAAGCTTTCTTCCTCTGATTTCAATACCGCCTGCAAGAATCTAAACGGGTCTAATCTGGAGTATATTGAGTTTGATGAGCTTCCCACCTCAAGCCAGGGCACCCTTTATCTCAACTACAGCAGCAGTAGTGGAAGCGGAACCAGCGTAAAGACAGGAACAAGATACTACCGCTCCGGCACTCCCAGTATTGATGATATTTCTTTTGTACCAAAAAACAATTACACCGGCACAGTAACCCTCGCCTATAGTGCCCGTGATGTGAATAGCAAGTATTTTTCAGGTAAACTCACCATTCGGGTTGGCACCGGTTCCGGGGATGTCTCCTATTCTGCCAACGCAGGAACTGCTGTTACCTTTAAGATTGCTGACTTTAACACCTACTGCAAAGATGAAACAGGCTACAACCTTGACTATGTACAGTTTTCTCTGCCCTCCTCCTCCAAGGGCACCCTGTACTATGACTACACCAGTAGCAGCAACTATGGCTCCACGGTTGACACCCGCACTAAGTATTACTACAGCGGCAGTAGTAGCAAATCTTACTTGTCTAAGGTCACCTTTGTCCCTGCCAATAACACAACCGGCACGGTTACCATTGACTTTACGGGGCTAAACGACAACGGAAGGAGCTTTTCCGGCACGGTTTCCATTGACTATACTGGCACGGTGAGCAATCCATCCACCATCTATTACTCCTCTGCAGGCGCACCCATCACCTTTAACAAAAGTGATTTTGTCACTGCCTGCAGCAACCGTGGGGGATCTCCACTTTCTTCTGTGAAGTTTACACTTCCCGCAGAATCCCTGGGCAAACTGTACTACAACTACACCAATGCCACCACTTACGGCGGCCTGGTCTCTGCCTCCACTTCTTATGATACGGCCACAGGCAATAGCTCCATCTCTGCGGTTACCTTTGTTCCCGCACCTGGCTACTCTGGCACAGCCACCCTGTACTATACAGGAACGGATACCAGTGGCAATACTTACACCGGTAGCATTATGATTACCATCACCCAGGCCTCCGGTGTCTTTACGGATATGGGCAATCACGTTTGGGCCCAAACTGCAGTGAACTCTCTGTATCAGAGGGGCATTATCACTGGCCAAAGTGCCACAGAGTATGGTCCCGCCAATGCACTCAAACGTGGGGACTTTGTCCTGATGCTTTACCGGGCCTTTAACCTAACTGCCACAAATACCACAAATAATTTCACGGATGTTCCCAAGGATTCCTACTATGCTACTGCCATCAACGTAGCCAACGCTCTGGGCATTGCCCAGGGAGGCGACGGCATCTTCCGTCCCGAGGCACCCCTGACCCGTGAAGATGCGATGATCCTGATTCAGCGCACCTTAACCGTCAAGGGTCGTCCCTATCCCGCCGGAACTTCCACCACTCTGAGCAAATTCCCAGATAGCAAAAACATCTCGAGCTATGCCGTTGATGCTGCGGCTGCCTTGGTGCAGGCCAGTGTTATCACCGGAGATGAAAAAGGGAACCTAAACCCCAAAAAGGCTCTCACCAGAGCGGAAATGGCTGTTATTCTCTACCGGGTTCTGCCTTCCTAATCCTTAACTGTCTATGTAAAAACCCTCTGCCGTGGACTTCCACGGCAGAGGGTTTTCTTCATTCTTTTTTTGCCTTCTCTTTTTTTGCTCTCACACGGCCCACCCGCCAAGCGGCGATTGCCCCAATCAAGGCATAAGGGATGGGCTCTTGATAGAGGAACCGAACGCCACCTTTGCTCCTCTTATAGGGCGCAAGCTCCTCGGAAAACGCATCCAAGGCTTCCGGCGTGGGATACAGGCCCAGGTGCTCTTTTGCATTGGCAAAGTGCAGCAGATTTTCTCCCTGCCAGTAAGTTGGCATGCCCCAACTAATACGCTCCTTTGCCTCTGGTGCAGCCTCTTTCACGACCTGACGAACTCTGCGCAAAACCTCCTGGCGCTGAGGAGGAAGCCCTTCGATGTAGGCATCGATACTGGTCACCGTTTTTTCTTTCGGAGCCCGTTCTTCTACGGTCACTTGGACCGCATCTCCCGGATATTTACACAATTTAGCCTGTATATCCTTGCGCACCCCTAAAATATGCCCTTCGGTCCCCATTTTGACCAGCTGCCCATCATAGGGTTCTGCGTCAAAGCTGGCGTGAACCAACACCCGGCTTTTTCCAAAAGCTTCCTTAACCGAAAACGGGATCTCTACATAGGCCCCACCGTGATCCGGTTCCTTTCGTATGATTGCAGTGAAGGTGTAGGTTTTCTTTTTCAACAGTGCCTCCTTGCTCATGGGGACTAATCCCGTGGTGAAAAGTCATATTCGGGGCGACAGTTTGGATTGACATAGCGCCCTTTCTTCTTCGTTCCCTTCCCTTTTTGGATCGCCACCTCGGGACAGTAGTTGAGACAGGCCATACAGGACACACAGTTTCTTCCCCATTGGGGTTTTTCCTTTACAGAAATATTCTGTGTCGGACACATCGCCTGGCAAATGCCGCAGGCTGTACAGCTATCCTCCGCATAAAAAGACTTGGTCGAGCAGGCAAACCGGTCAAATAAAGGCGCAATGACCGCTGTTTTGAGCCCTCCGCCTCGGCCACCTACGGCCATATCAAAGACCCCCTGCTGCTCCTGCTTAACCACCCCAGCAATCATTTCCACTCGTTCTTTCGCCTCTTCCAAGCAGCGCTCTGCATGCTGGGCAGAGTCAATATTAAAGGGCCCTATGGGATAATTGTTGGGCATGATCACAGAAAAGGCACTGTCAAGCTTACGACCCAGGGCCAATTCCACCCGACGCATGGCATGTCCCGCCTCCTGGGCACAAGTACAAACGGCATAGACATACCTGGCCTTTATGGGATAACAACGGATAAAGTCCAGAACAATTTCAGGGGGCGACCAGGCGTAGATCGGAAACACAATCCCCACTACCTCATCGTCCTCTTTAGGCACCACCCCCTGCAATACTTCAGCAATGGACATCAGTTCACTTCCCGTTTGCTCTCCCAACTGCTGGGCCACCGACAAACTATTTCCTGTTCCTGTAAAATAGTAGATCATGGTGCTCTCCTTTCATTTAACCCTGCCAATTCTTCTAATTCTTATTTAAGTGAAGCCACGTTTTTTCAAACAACAAATCAATGTCAACCGGTTTTGCGATATGATCATTCATCCCCGCCTCCAGGCACTTTTGAATGTCCTCGGCGAAGGCATTGGCTGTCATCGCAATAATCGGAACCTTTTTGGACCAGGGGTTTTCCAGGTCACGAATCATTTTTGTTGCCGTGTAGCCGTCTACCACCGGCATCTGCAAATCCATATAGATGACATCATAACGGTCGAGTCGGGCCTGCACCATATCAAAGGCCTCTTGGCCATTCTCCGCCCAGTCAATGACTGCGCCGCTTCCCTCCATTAATGTTAAAATAATCT
>JBHAQX010000131.1:0-3499 GCA_041830595.1 Evtepia sp. | reverse complement strand
AGGGGCCGTGGCCGGAATAGGTGATGATAAAGCTTAGAAAGGGCTCCTCTCGAACGATGTCCGGATAGCCGTTCATCAGGTAACGGTCCATGGTGTAGTCTTCCATGGCCATGTCCTCGCCGCTGTGATAGGTGCTGTAGCCCACCGCCGGATGGAAGGTTCCTCGATTGTACACATTCCCTTCACTGCCGTGGAAGGACTCGGTGCTGTACCCGGCCGCCCTAAACTGGTTGGCCAGAGAAAAGGGGTAGTGATTGCGCTCATACACCACGGTGGACACATTGCCCCGGGCAGGAAGCAGGCCCGTATTGGCAATAAACTCCGTGTTCAGTGTGCCGGCGGTGATGTAGGCGGGACTGTAGTGGTTTTCAAAGGTCATACTGTCCTGCTTAAGGGCCCAGAGATTTGGCATGTACTCCTCACAGAGCATCCACTGGTCAATGGCCTCCAGCTGCACCAATATCACGTTCTTACCTTGAAAAATGCCGGTATACTCATTGTCCTGGTTGAGGGCTTGGCGCTTTGCGGCGTAGTCCTCTAAGACCGCCATGTCCTCGTCACTCACATCCCGACCTACGTCCAGGGTCATACACAGATCCCGGAAGGTGTAGTGGTATAGGCCCAGCATCAAAAGGTTTGAGGTGGAGTCGGTAAAGCTCTCATACACCGCCGATGGGTCGGAGTAGTTATCCCACACCAGTTGGGTTTTTGGGAAAAACCAGTGCTGGGCGGACCAGAGGGCCAGACTTACCCCGCTGCCCGCCAGCACAAGGCCAACCACCAGGGGAATCAAAAACCACTGCTGTCCCTTGGAGGGGGCCAAAAACAGGGCCAGTAACAGGAACAGGACGGACAGCACAATGGCCCATACAACTAGGGCATTTGGTTTAATATACTGGCTGTCGGCAAAGGCCATACCGTCCCCGGCGTAGGCCAGGGTAGAGAACATAAAAAAGCGGTGAAACAGGCCGTAGAGCACCGTGTGGGCCGCCGTAAGGGCCACAAAGACCAGCACGGAAAGGGTCATATAAATCTTGCGAACAATGCCCGGCAGGGCGATGGCCACTCCCGTTAAGGCCAGGCACCAGCCCAAGCTGAGCATATGGGCAGCCCTATGTTCAAAGCCCAGCAGGCCAAGCTCCTGATAGGCATAGCGCAAGGAGAGGTCCAGCACGGCATAGGCTAGAAATACAAAGGGGATATAGAGCCAGGTGCGCAGGCCGCCCTTGTCCCGCCAGGCTCGTATGCTTGCAAAGGGATTCATGTCTTAATATTCCAATCTTTCTTCCAAGTATGCCCGCAGGTTTGCGATGGGTACACGCTCCTGCTCCATGGTATCACGATGGCGCACGGTGACGCAGTGGTCGGCCGGGGTCTTGTCGTCCCCGATGGTCTGAAAGTCCACGGTGATGCAGAAGGGGGTGCCCACCTCATCCTGGCGGCGATAGCGCTTGCCGATGGAGCCGGCATCGTCAAAGTCCACCATAAAGTGCTTACACAGATCCCGCTGGATCTCCAGAGCAGGCTCGGAGAGCTTCTTGGATAGGGGCAGCACGGCACACTTCATGGGTGCCAGGGCAGGATGCAGACGCAAAACGGTACGCACATCGTTCTTCTCTGCGTCCACCACCTCTTCGTCGTAGGCGTCGATGAGGAAGGCCAGGGTCACACGGTCGGCACCCAGGGAGGGCTCGATGACATAGGGGATATAATGCTCACCGCTCTCCTGGTCAAAGTAGGTCTGGTCCTTGCCCGAGTGGGTCTGATGGGCCTTTAGGTCAAAGACCGTACGGGAGGCAACGCCCCACAGCTCACCCCAGCCAAAGGGGAAGAGGAACTCAAAGTCGGTGGTGGCATTGGAGTAGTGGGACAGCTCCTCCTTCTCATGGTCACGCAGGCGGATGTTCTCCTCGCTCATGTTGAGGGACAGGAGCCAGTCCTTGCAGAAAGACCTCCAGTAGTCAAACCACTCCAATTCCGTGCCGGGCTTGCAGAAGAACTCCAGCTCCATCTGCTCAAACTCACGGGTACGGAAGGTGAAGTTGCCGGGGGTAATCTCATTGCGGAAGGACTTACCCACCTGGCACACGCCGAAGGGAAGCTTTTTGCGGGTGGTGCGCTGGACATTCTGGAAGTTGACAAAAATGCCCTGAGCGGTTTCCGGCCGGAGATATACGGTAGCAGCCGTGTCCTCGTTCACGCCCTGGAAGGTCTTAAACATCAGGTTAAACTTACGGATCTCCGTGAAATCGGACTTGCCGCAGTGGGGGCAGGGAATGGCCTTTTCCCGGATGTAGGCCATGAGCCCATCGTTGTCCATGGCCTCTACCACCACGTCGGTGATGTTGTTTTCATGATTCCACTCCTCCACCAGCTTGTCGGCACGGTGGCGCATTTTGCAGCTTTTGCAGTCAATGAGGGGATCGTTAAATGTGGCCACATGGCCTGAAGCCACCCAGGTCTGAGGGTTCATCAGAATGGCAGCATCCAGGCCCACATTGTAGGGATTCTCCTGGACAAACTTTTTCCACCAGGCTTTTTTGATGTTGTTTTTCAGCTCCACACCCAAGGGGCCGTAGTCCCAGGTGTTTGCCAAGCCACCATAAATTTCACTTCCGGCAAAGACAAAACCCCGCCCCTTACAAAGGGCTACGATTTTCTCCATGGTTTTTTCCCGATTTTCCATGCTTCTCCTCCTAAATCAAAGCGACGGAGGGCCAAAGCCCTCCCGCATTTTTTACATTCATTCATTATATACAGAAATCCGAAACTGTCAATAAAGAGAAGCGTGGAGGCTTAACTCGCAGCGACATAAGCTAGCACGCAGACAGCGAGCAAAGAAAGTGATCTTTACTTTCTGGCGCAGCTGCGTAGTGCGTACTTATGGAGCGTTGCGAGTAGCCGCAGCGTGACAGGACAAAGTACGAAGCAGGGACTAATCCCTTCCGTTTTCTAGCCGATAGGTCCATGCCCTCGCCGGGCGGGCAGCCTATTCGGCTGGAACCCGATTTCTCAGCGATGAGAAACCGGGGAAAGAATCGTAAAACCTTCTATTTACTTTTAGATTTGGCCGGGTAATAAAAGTGGCGATGTGCGAGAAGACTCAACCAGGAAAAGATCGATTTGGTTTTTTCCCTTTTCTGCTGGCTAGGCTCTGCCAGATAGGCTAGTAGTTTGTTTCTTGCGAAGCGCTAAGGTGTCGTGCCACATTTACAGTCTGAAGCCCTCTTTCCCTTGCCGATCGGACGGTCTCCCTGTCTCGCTTTTTTCTCTCAGCAAAGCGCAAATACAGTAAGCAGACCGCTCTACCATAAAATCGTTTCTTTTTCGCATACAAAAATCACTATATTCATCCGAGACATACATAATCTCATCTGCTCTGGCCAGCAGCTTTCGATATAGTTTTCTTTGCTTTTCACTCCACTTTCTGTCTTGTCCCTTACATGCCAATGCAAATAGTAATCGAACAGGCTTCCCCATTTCTTTCTTGGTAATAATT
>JBHAQX010000130.1:0-4359 GCA_041830595.1 Evtepia sp. | reverse complement strand
CCGCCGCCATTGGCCATGGCATAGGACAGGGCCAGGTCACGGGCCTTGCCGGACTTGTCCTGGTATACGGCGATCAGCGAAGGCACGCCGCCGCCCTTGAGGTATTCGGAGCGCACGGTGTGGCCAGGGCCCTTGGGGGCTGCTAGGAACACGTCAACATTGGCGGGGGGCACGATCTGCTGGTAACGGATGTTGAAGCCGTGGGCAAAGGCCAGAGCCTTACCTTCACTGAGGTTGGGGGCAATTTCTGCCTTGTACATATCGCCCTGGGCCTCGTCGTTGATGAGGATCATAATGATATCGGAGGCCTTGGTGGCGTCCGCAATGGTCATAACCTGGAAGCCGTCTTTCTCTGCCTGAGGCCAAGACTTGCCATTCTTACGCAGACCGATGACCACGTTCACACCGGAGTCACGCAGATTCATTGCATGGGCGTGGCCCTGGGAGCCGTAACCAATAATTGCTACCGTCTTTCCATCCAGCTTACCCAGATCACAGTCCTTCTCATAATACATTTTTGCCATAATTGAATTCTCCTTTTTCTTTCGTTTCTTCGTTGATGGTGTATTGTCCTCGCTCCAGGGCGATCATACCGGTTCGCACCAGCTCGATAATACCAAATTCCTCTAAGAGGTTTTGCACAGCATCGGTCTTGTTCTCGTCACCGATAAGGGAAAGGGTCAGTGTGTCCGTGGATACGTCAATGATAGAACCACGGAAGATATTGACGATCTGCATTACCTCATTGCGCATATCACTGTTAACAGCCCGCACCTTAATGAGCACCAGCTCCCGGCGAATGGAGTGCTCGGGAACCAAGAGCTTCACCGAGTGAACCGGTAGAAGCTTTCTCAGCTGGTTGCACAAAAGCTGAGCATGATGGGCATCCGCCAACACCTCGATAGTAATGCGGGAGATCAGTGGGCTGTCTGTTGTGCCCACGGCAAGGGATTCTATGTTGTAGCCCTTACGGGAAAAGAGGCGGGATACTTGGGATAAGACGCCGGCCTCATTGTCCACTTGCACTGCAAGGGTATGTCTTTTGATTGCATCCATATCTGCCGGCCTCCTTTAATCAATTAAGAAATTGGTGATGTGGGTACCGCCCTTGACCATGGGGCGCACCAGCTCATCAGTGCCAATGGCACAGTCGATGACATAGCCGCAGCCACATGCAAGAGCTTCGTTCAGCGCAGCGTCAAGCTCCTCTACGTTGGTCACCCGCTTGCCCTTCAGGTTGTAGGCCTCGGCAAGCTTCACAAAGTCGGGGCTGCGATCCAAGGTCGTCTGGGAATAGTGCTTGTCATAGATCAGTGTCTGCCACTGGCGCACCATGCCCAACACTCCGTTATTGAAGATCACCGTGATCACAGGAATGTTATAGTGCTCTTCTACTGCAAGCTCATTGCAATTCATCCGGAAACATCCGTCCCCTGTAATATGAATGACAGTTTTCTCAGGGTTTGCCACCTTGGCTCCAATGGCAGCACCCAGGCCAAAGCCCATAGTACCAAACCCGCCAGAGGTGAGGAGCTGTCCAGGGTAATCAAAGCGGAAATGCTGGATGGCCCACATCTGATGCTGGCCCACGTCGGTTGCCACAATGGTATCCTGAGGCATAATCCGGGCAATGGAAGTGAGGATCTGCTTGGGATTCAAGGTATCACTGTAGTCGTCATACACCGTTTCCGTGCGGAAGGAGAAGACCTCTTCCTTCCAAGGCGTATGATCCATTTTTACAACCATAAGGTTGAGCAAGGCCAAGACCTGCTTTGCGTCACCAATAATGTGATGGTCTGTCCGTACATTCTTGTCAATCTCGGCTCGGTCAATGTCAATATGCACCACCTTTGCATTGCGGGCAAAGGTGTCAAGCTTTAAGGCAATGCGGTCGGAGAACCGGCAGCCCACGGCAATGAGCAGGTCGCAGCGGTCACAGGCGGTGTTGGAGGCCTGGGTGCCGTGCATACCAATCATGCCCGTCACCAGGGGATTTCTCCCCTCAATTCCGCCGGCACCCATGAGGCTGACAGCCACCGGTGCGTCAATGCGCTCGGCAAAGGTTTTGAACTCCCGCTGGGCTCGACTGCGCACCACGCCACCACCGCAAAGGATAAGGGGCTTTTTGGACTGGTTGATCATCTCCACCAACTTATCCAAATCGTCATGATCCGGCTCCGGTGTCTTCAGATCATGAGAGGCACGACGGGCCAGCGCCCGCAGGCGCCCACTGGAGGTATGTTTATCCTTGGGCAGAGGGACATAGTCGGCCGTCTCCGCCGTTACGTTTTTGACAATGTCAATCAACACAGGCCCCGGACGCCCACTGTGGGCAATGGCAAAGGCCTCCCGCACAATGTCGGCCAGGCTCTCCACATCGCGCACTAAGTAGTTGCACTTGGTGATGGGCATGGTAATGCCCACAATGTCAACCTCTTGAAAGGAGTCCTTTCCGATCTGGTCTTCTGTTACGTTGCAGGTAATGAAGACCACGGGAGACGAGTCCATATAGGCCGTGGCAATGCCGGTGACAAGGTTTGTTGCACCAGGACCGGAGGTGGCAAAGCATACGCCTACCTTATTGGTACTTCTGGCATAGCCATCTGCCGCATGGGAGGCTCCCTGCTCATGGGAGGTTAAAATGTGTTTGATGCGATCCTGATAGTGGTATAGTTCTTCATACACGTTGAGGATTGTGCCGCCGGGATAGCCGAAAACGGTATCCACCTCTTGTTCTAAGAGGCACTCCATCAATATTTTGGCGCCGGTCATTTCCATATACGTTCTCTTCCTCTCACAAAATTCAAAACCCTGCGGTCCTTCGTCAGACCGCAGGGTTTGTAAATCCGATGGTAATCCTATACTGGGTGTGTGGAAAATGGTTTTGCGTCCCGTATATTCTTAGGCTTTACAATCCAACATGGGCATGACTTTTTTCATCATTCTAACTCGTACGACAAGTACTAGAATAATGCTTAGTAGCCCCAGGTAAATTGTAGCAAAGAACTGACCCATAACCAAAAACTCCACTTCGTTTCTTTCTTGCTATCTACGATATCACTTGCAGGCTTTTCTGTCAATCGCCACAGCACAATTTAAGAAAAAATTGCAATATCCGGGTCTTTCAAGGCCTTTTCCTTATAGAATATCACGAAAAGCAGCCAAAAAGAAGTTGTCAGCTCGTTTTACTGGTCAACACTTTGTCAATATTTTCACTCAGTACCCAGCTTCCATCTCCCGAATGGACTCCCAGAGCATCTGGTTGACCGGACAGGGCACATTGTGGGTTTTGGCATAGGCTAACAGGGTGCCCGAAAATAAGTCTACCTCACTGGGCCGCTTGGCCAAAGCATCTTGCCGCATAGAGGGCATACCCTCTGGGGTTAGGGTATCCAATAGGGCAAGGTACTCCCCCAGCTGCTCGTCCGTAATCATGATCCCCTGGGGCTTTGCCACCTGCCGTACTTCTTCCATGGCGGCTAGCATGGTCTCACGGGCCTTGCCAGGCCTTTGCAGTCCGCCATAGTCACAGTCATAGACCATACAGCATTGGTTTACACCCACGTTCATCATCAGCTTGCACCACAGCCGATGTTGAATGTCCTCCTCCACCACATAGGCGTATCCAATCCGATCCAAAAAGTTGGTCAGTGCCTTTAGTCGCTGCTCCTTTTCCGTCTCCTGAGGGGGATACCCAAGGCGCAGCTCTCCCGGCATGTTGTAGTGCAGCTCATTTCCCTGGCGCACAGCATCCATACCCTGGGCCACGGTATGAATTATCTTTTCCATGCCCAAGGCCCTACCGATGCGCTCCTCACTACTTACCCCATTGAGAAGTGAAATGAGAATGCTCTGCTCCCCAACGGCTGGAGCCGCCAACTGAGTGGCCTCTTCCAGCCCTCCTGCCTTCACGGCAAACACCACTAGGTCTGCCGGTTTCGCCTCTTGACTGGTGGAAAACGAACATGCACAGGGCCTCCCGTTGCAGTAGAGTCCCTCTTCTTGATAGCGGGCCACCCGCCTTTCATCGGCTAAAAAGCAGAGCTTCTCGGGCCCTAGCACCTTACTGCAAATATCCCCAAACAGAATGCCCAAGGCCCCTGCCCCAATGATGGTAACTGTTTCAATCTTCATGTTCGCCCTCCTTTTTTTCTACTTTACCATATTCTTTTTTCTTTTCAAGAACTTTTCCCTCTGCATCTCTTTCCCCTTTTCGCAAAATATGATATATTAATTGTTTAGTTATGGTATGTTTTTGGAGAGGGTGAGGCCAGTGGTTCTGAATAGTCTGTTGTTTAGCCTCAATGCCACTGTGCCAGTTTTTCTCCTCATCGCCTTGGGTTTCATTTTGTACCGATT
>JBHAQX010000129.1:0-6975 GCA_041830595.1 Evtepia sp. | reverse complement strand
GTGGATTGCCACCCTTGTCTATTTTACCCTAGGCTTATTCAATATCCTCTTTGCCTGGCTGGGAATGATTTGCTTTCTCCTCCCTCTTATTATTTCCATTGCCGGGGGCGGAAAGACCTACTGCCATAAATACTGTGGCCGGGGACAGCTGTTCCAGCTCTTAGGTGGGCAGTTAAAGCTCTCTCGCCGTAAAAATCCCCCTGCTTTTTTGCGTTCGAAATGGTTTCGCTACGGCTTTTTGGCTTTTTTTATGACAATGTTCCTGCTGATGGTGTATAATACCTATTTAGTATTTGCAGGAGCCACCCTCAAGCAAGCAGTCACATTACTCTGGGTTTTTAAGCTGCCCTGGGAATGGGCAAACACCGCCGGGGTAAGCCCTTGGGTAGCACAGTTTGCCTTTGGCTTTTACGGGGTTATGCTGACCTCCACCGTGCTGGGGCTTGCGACTATGATTCTATTTAAACCCCGCTCTTGGTGTGTATACTGCCCCATGGGCACCATGACTCAGGGCATCTGTCAGCTAAAAGAAAGGAAGGTAGACCATGGAGGAGAAGGCGAAGGAAATTGCCCAACTACTGAAAGTGTTAGCCAATGAAAATCGACTGCTCTTATTCTGTGCACTGATGAAAGGCCCGATGACCGTTGGGGGGCTTTCCAGCTTTGTGCCGGGGATCTCCCAGTCGGCGCTCTCCCAGCATTTGGGGCTCCTCAAAGCCCATGGTATCTTAGACTTTGAAAAGAGCGGGCAAAATGTCACCTATTCCATTGGAGATGAGCGTGTAAACGAAATCATTCATGTCATTAAAAAACACTATTGTGATACGGAGGTAGAAGGATGAGAAAAGGAACCCTACTTGTTTTGCTTTCAGGTCTGCTGCTCTTGCCCGGATGTGCGTCCACGGACTCTTCTGGTACTGGCAGTATACCCCAAGAACCAGAAGGCAACCCTGCCGGGGTTGTCCAGACCATTACTCCACAAGAGGCAAAAGAAAAGATGGACGCAGGAGAGGACTATATCCTGCTGGATGTGCGCACCGAAGAGGAGTTTGCGGAACAACGAATCGAAGGAGCTATTTTAATTCCGGACTATGAAATCGCAAACCGGGCGGAAGAAGAGCTCACGGATAAAGATGCAACGATCCTCGTCTACTGCCGCAGTGGACGCAGAAGCGCCCTTGCAGCAAAGGATTTGGCCGCTATGGGCTACACCCATGTCTATGACTTTGGTGGAATCATAGACTGGCCCTATGAGACGATTCGTGATTAAAGTAGAGGCTATGGCAAGGAAAAAAGCCCTGTGTACCATATGGTACACAGGGCTTTCTTGATGGAGGCGCCACCCAGATTTGAACTGGGGAATAGAGGTTTTGCAGACCTCTGCCTTACCACTTGGCTATGGCGCCGGATTAAAATACCCCATGAGGCTTCCCTCACAGGGCATTATCTGGAGCGAGTGACGAGGCTCGAACTCGCTACCTCCACCTTGGCAAGGTGGCGCTCTACCAGATGAGCTACACTCGCAGATGACTCTGCAAGATAGAATCTTGCAGAGGTGGTGCCTCCGGTCGGAATCGAACCAACGACACGTGGATTTTCAGTCCACTGCTCTACCGACTGAGCTACAGAGGCAAGTTGGGCACATTCGTGCCCGATGGCGACGCTGATGGGACTTGAACCCACGATCTCCGGCGTGACAGGCCGGCGCGATAACCAACTTCGCTACAGCGCCATATGGTGGGAACAACAGGGCTCGAACCTGTGACCCCCTGCTTGTAAGGCAGGTGCTCTACCAGCTGAGCTATGCTCCCATACCTGGTTTTGTCTCAAGCGACGATGTTTATTATACTAGAGCCCTAGGGCCTTTGTCAACTATCTTTCGAAATCTTTTTGCGACTTTTTTCTCCCCCGCCCCAGCAAGGTAATCTCACTACCATTTTACACCAAACTGAGGCGGGGAATCTGTCTATTTTAGTCTGCATCCAATCCGTCTAGAATGGAGAGGAGTTCTGCCTGATCAAACTGCTGCACCGCATCGCAAAACTGACAAGTCAGCTCTGCCTGCCCCTGCTCCTCGATAATATTCCGTAGTTCCTCTTTACCCAGGCTAATCAGTGCCGTCTTCATGCGCTCCCGGCTGCAATAGCAGCGATACTCCACAGGCGTTTCTTCCAACCGCTCCAAGGTAAAGGCGGATAAAATCTTCTTCAGCAGCTCCTCTGGGCCAAGGCCACTTTGCAGGGCAGGGGTAATTGCCCCTAGCTCCTTGAGCCCCTCCTCTATTTTTTCAATGACCTCATCATCCGCACCGGGCAGCAGCTGAATCAGAAAACCCCCGGCCACGGCCACAGAGTAATCTCTCTCTACCAGCACCCCAAGACCACAGGCAGTGGGAATCTGTTCGCTCTCAATAAAATAGGCCGTAATATCCTCTGCAATCTCCCCGGAGGTTAAGGGAATGGTTCCCACATAGGGTTCTTTTAGATTCAGATCCTTGATCACCGTAATGGAACCCGCTGTGCCAACAGCACCACCCACATCCAACTTGCCGGGATATTTGGAGGGAAAGTCAATCTGGCCATTTTGCACATAGCCCCTTACATTTCCTTGGCTATCCGATGCGGCCAAAATCGTTCCCAGAGGACCGCCGCCGTTGATGCGGATGGTGAGAGAGGCCCTCTCCTCTTTCAGTGTATTTCCAATCATCGATGCTGCCATCAGGGTTCTACCCAAAGCCGCTGTGGCAACAGGGCTCGTATGGTGTATCTGTCTGGCTCGCTCTACCATTTCAGTTCCTGCGATGGCCATGGCCTTAATGGGTGCATCGGTTGCAATCATTCGAACAATGTGATCCATTTGCTTTGTTTATCCTTTCTTATATGCGCTAAAGAAAATGCGGCCCTCTTCCGCCTTGGGTCCCCGCATTTTTAAATTTCCGTGACGGCGAATGCGGCAAAAACCTGCCTGCTGCAAAAAGCCTTCCAGCTCCTCTGGTGTGTATACATACTCCTCCACCAGTTCCTCCTCCCGCCGCCACAGCTCCCCTTCTTTCGAAAAGAGGTCTACTCCATAGCAAAAGATGCGCCGAGCCTTATCATAGGCACCTTGCCAGATGCAGTAAATGTCTTCCTGATCATCCAAAAAGAGTTCACCATCCACCTGCGCAAAGTGCAGGGGTGTGAGCATATCAAATAAAAACAGGCCTCCTGGCTCCAAAATGCGATGCACACGAGAAAAGGCCGTGAGAATCTTTTTCGGCTTTGTAACATGATTGACGCTATCCAGCATACAGATGCAGGCGTCCGCTTTTCCATGCAGGGTCAGTTTCTCCATGGCTTGGCAGAGAAAAAAGGGCTTGCCCCCCGCCGGCATCTCGTCCGGCTCTTTTTCCATGGCCTGGGCCAACATGTCAGGGGAAATATCTACCCCAATCACCTCATAGCCCCTTTCTGCCAAGCACCAGCTAAGGCTGCCTGTGCCACAGGCCAGATCAACAACACGCCGTGGCAACTGCTTTCCTCGAAAAAAATGCCGCTCCACATAGTCCGCCCAGGATTCATAGGGAATATCCCGAGTAAAAAGATCATATCCCCTGGCCAGAGGTCCGTAGCCGCTCACCGTTCTGTCTCCCTCTTCTTCTCTTCTTCCCAGTAGTCCAGCATACGGGGAATCACCCGCTGATACCCATCTGCACCATAGCGCAAACAGCGGTTAACTCGGCTAATGGTGGCAGAGCTGGCCCCTGTCTTCTCCAGAATATCCTGATAGATCATACCATCGTTTAAGTACATGGCCACCGCCATGCGCTGCTCCATGGCACGCAGTTCGGTCACGGTACAAAGATCCTGAAAAAACGTCTGGCACTCCTCCAGGGTCTCCAGCTTTAAGATCGCCTCATAGAGTAGATTGCTGGGTGGGTTCGCGCTCATTTTCATGGGATTCCCCCCTCTCTTTTTGTCCCAAATATTTTATCACAGTAAATCGCGAATGTAAATAGACACTTTCCTTCTTACTACTTTAAGCAGACGATGAGAACGCCATTCCCTTACAGCAAATAGTCCGGATTTCCCGTTACCGCTGCGGCCTTTTTCCGAAAGGCAACAACCAAAAGCAGGGTGGTTCCCACTGCCCCACAGGCCGAAAACAGCCAGTAGTATTGATAGGTCTGGGAAAGGTCAAATACCCGGGCAGCCAAAAGTCCGGCGATGGCTACCGATAAATTGCTGGCCATGGTAATCACGCCCAGGATTTTGCTGTAGTCCTTTTCTCCAAAGAGACTGGTCACCCATAGGGGCGGCAGGGTGGTAATGGCCCCGCAGCCGAATCCAAAACTTAGAATAATCCCCCAGATAAGCAGGGGAAACAACGGCAGAAGGAATAGCATAAAGAAGCAAAGGGCGAACAGCAAAAAACAGACAACGGTGCCAAACAGGGCACCTTTCCGATCACAGAGATAGCCGCAAGCCAGCTTACCAATAATGAGCATGCCGGACATATAGCCGGTGAAGGCCGCCGCCTGTCCCTGGGTAAAGCCGCACTCTTGGTAATAGGCTGCCGCATTGGAGATAAAAGCACCGGAACCTAAGACAATTAAAAACAGTGCCGCCACCACAATCCAAAGGTAGGGGGTCTTTTTTGCCTGGTCATAGTGCAGGCCCGTCTCTTCTCCTGCGGCAGACTCTAGACTGGTCTGCCCCATTTTCGAAAACCCCCGCTCCTCTGGTCGGCTCTTTTCCAAAAAGAGGCCAATGGGCACAAGGAGTATTATGTATAGAAGTCCCAATACAAAAAAGCCCTGGCGCCAGCCATAGCGCTCCATGACGGCACTGATTAAGGGGGCTAGCAACATTCCACCAACCCCACTTCCGGTAAAGGCAAGGGCCATCACCCTGCCCTTCACCTGTCCCCCAAACCAGTTTGTGATGAGGATGGAGACCGGCTGGGTGGAGAGACCGGCAAATCCAGACCCCAAGGCAATGGCACATAGGTAAAAGTGCCACATCTGAGTGGCTCGGGAGAACCCGATATAGGCTGCACACATGAGCAGGGCGTTGATGAGGACAATCCCCTGCAAGTGTCTGCCACCCTTGCCCATCTGCACGCTATAAACCTTCATAAATACCACAGCGGAAAGCATCATCACTGTAGTGTAAAAGAGAAAGGCCGAACGGGATATCCCCAGTTGGCTAGTTACGGGCACCACAAATATGCTGGAGATGTTTAACACCCCAGCATAGCCGATGGCCATGAGAAAAAAACCAAACAGGAGCATCCACCAACCAAAGTAGATTCGGCCCCCCTGCCGCAGTGACACATCCCCCATATACGTTCCCGCCTCTCTAGCCAACTCTTTTTATTTATATTGTATCGGCCCTTTACACAATTGACAAGTGATTTCTTCCCCATTACGGCCAGTGATTGGCTACTCCACCCCATGGTGCCCCTTGTCCCACCTCCCGTTTTGTGCTACACTGGAGCTGAAACATACATACGGAAAGGAATGACTTACGATGTCCTCTACCTTTGGTTTTATCGGCACAGGCAACATGGGAGGCGCCCTTGCCAGAGCGGCAGCAAAGAGCTTGCCTGGTGATTCCCTTTTTCTCCACGACCACTTTATGGAGAAGGCCCAGACTCTAGCCAAGGAGCTGGGCTGTAAAACCGCCCAGAGTCCCATTGAAACGGCGACCCAGAGCAATTTTATTTTCTTAGGGGTTAAGCCCCACATGATGGGGGCACTTTTGGCCGATTTAAGACCCTGTCTTGTGGAAAAAAGTCAGACCCCTCCCGTTCTCATTTCTATGGCGGCAGGCCTTACCTGCCAGCAAATAGCAGAAATGGCCGGGATTGACGTCCCTGTTATTCGTATTATGCCCAATACCCCCGTTGCTCAGGGCGTCGGCGTGATTCTTTACAGCTGCAACTCCTTCGTCACCGACGAGGACAAGCAAGCCTTTCTTTCTGCCCTATCCGCTGCTGGCTCTCTCTATCCCTTGGAGGAAAGTCTCATTGATGCCGGCACCGCCGTGTCCGGCTGCGGACCTGCCTTTGCCTACCTGTTTATCGACGCTTTGGCTGATGGCGGTGTAGCCTGCGGCCTCTCTCGCAACGATGCGGTGCAGTTCGCCGCCCAAACGGTCTTAGGTGCCGCTCACATGGTGTTAGCCACGGAAGAGCACCCGGCCAAACTGAAAAACGACGTTTGCAGTCCCGGGGGTAGTACCATCCAAGGGGTACGAACTCTGGAACAACGGGCGGTTCCCGCCGCTTGCATGGATGCCGTGATTGCTGCCTTTGAAAAAAGCCGTGATCTAGGTAAGAACTAGCTGAGAAAAGACGTTTGCACATGTTAAAACAGCACCTCACTCGTTAGACAGTCTATCCAACTGCATCTAACCCTTGGGGTGCTGTTTCCATTGTTTCTTTTCTTCCCTAGAAAATGGCAAAGATAGCCGAATAACTGATCAGGGAAACCAAAATTCCGGCTGTCAGCACTCCTAGGGCGATGGCAGGAAAGGCATTGCGCAGACGGATATCTAGAAAGGCGGCGACTAGAGCCCCTGTCCAAGCACCGGTGCCAGGCAAAGGAATAGCGACCAGGATAAACAGGCCCAACGTCTTGTATTTGTTCACTTTTCGACCGTTTAGGTGGGCTTTGCGCTCCAGACGGTCAATCAGAGGTCCTAAATATCTGCTCCTACGCAAAAAAGCAAAAATGCGGCGAATGAATAGGATGATAAAGGGAACGGGCAATAAGTTTCCCAGGTAGGCCGCTAAAAATACCCAGCCAAAGGGCAGGCCTCTGGCAATGCCATAGGGAATGGCGCCCCGCAGCTCCACCACCGGTGCCATTGCAATGAGCAGGACATGGAGCAAAACCTCAATGCTCGTCTCTCCCATAGAGCTCCCCCCTTTTGTTAGACAGCGTTTCTTGAGCTAACGAAAACACTTTTGTGGACAAATAGCCGCACAGAC
>JBHAQX010000128.1:0-2667 GCA_041830595.1 Evtepia sp. | reverse complement strand
TTATCAAAAATATGTTGGCAGGAGCAGGGGGTATAGACCTTGCGCTGTTGGTCGTCGCCGCTGATGAAGGTTTCATGCCGCAGACGCAGGAACACCTGGACATTCTGGGTTTATTGAATATTGAACGCGGCATTATCGTCATTACCAAATGCGATATGGTGGATGCCGATTGGCTGGAAGAAATTTATGCGGATATTCGTGAACATGTAAAGGACAGTTTTCTTGCTAATGCGCCGATTTTTGAAACCTCTGCGCATACAGGACAAGGCATAGAGGAACTTAAAAAAAACATCATTGATTTGGTGTTGGCTACACCGAAGCGTGCGATTGCAAAGCAGTTTCGTTTGCCGATAGACAGAGTATTCACCATGCAGGGTTTTGGCACAGTTGTGACAGGTACTCTGATAGAGGGTGAGCTTACCCCTGATGCCAATATAGAAATTTTTCCGGGAAAGCGCAGCGCCAGGGTGCGCAATATACAAGTGCACGGCAACAGTGTTGAAAAAGCCTATGCCGGGCAGCGAGTGGCGGTGAATATTGCCGGCATCAAAAAAGAGGAACTGGATAGGGGATTTGTATTAGCTACGCCAAACAGCATGGAGGATAGCTTTATTTTGGATGTGAAGCTAAGACTTCTCCCCAACACTAAGAGGCAGGTGCATAACGGAGATATTGTGCATTTTCATCATGGATCCAACGTGCTGCTTGCAAAGGTCGTTCTGCTAAGTAAAGACGTATTAAACGCAGGAGAAAACGATTTTGCACAGCTGCGTTTGACAGAGCCCATAGCCTTGAAGGCGCAGGATGCCTTTGTTATACGCTTTTATTCACCGTTGGAAACCATAGGCGGCGGCACGGTTATCAATCCATCCTCTCAAAAACTCAAACGACATAAAGAGGATGTTATCCAACGATTGGAAATCAAGGAAAGCGGCTCTTTGGAAAGTCGGATAATCAGCCAAATCAACCAGAATTTGAACAGCTTTGTCACCGTAAGGGATATACAAAGAAACCTCTCCTTACCCAATGAAAGCATTCTTCTGTGCCTTGCGGAAATGGTACAGAACAAAGAACTGTACGACTGTGAATCCGATATTTATGTGACGCCGCAAATCATAGACCACTATGCCGATAAGCTGCAAAAGAATCTAAGGCTCTATCATTCGCAAAACAAACTTTTGTCCGGTATGAACAAGCATGACGCAAGGCTGCAGCTGTTTCCCAAACTCAAAAACAACGTATCGTTAAAACTGATGGAATGGATATTGCAGCAAGCGGATGTTACCGTGAATGGTGATCTGATTAAGCGCAATGATTTTACACCGGAGTATACGCCGCAGCAGATGGCACTCAAGGAGCAGCTGCTCAAAACCTATGAACAGGCAGGCATAGAAGCCCCATTGGTGAGTGACTTGCTGAAAAGCTACGCCAAACAAAAAGATGATGTGCAAAAGCTAATCACAGTCTTGGTGTTCGATAATATGCTCATACCAATCAACGGCGAATATATGCTCTCTGCACAGGCCTATCAGGATATTTATCAGAAAGCTAAGGCAAAGTGGGGCAAAGAGGATACGTTTACCTTGGCGGAGTTCCGCGACTTGATGCAGACATCTCGAAAGTATGCCTTACTGCTGTTTGATTACTGGGATAGTAAAAAGATTACTAAAAAGATAGACGATTATCGTATCTGGCTGTAATATATTACATCCATTCTTTACAAATTGGGCTGATTGCAGTATAATTAGCCAGTATGGGAGCAGATGGGTGCTGGTGTGCCTCGCAGTCTTCAAAACTGTTGAGAGGGGTTAGTAGCTTCTTGGATGAGTTCGATTCTCATATGCTCTCGCCAAATTAGAGCACACATATATTTACATATGTGTGCTCTTGATTATTGTAATGAAAGGCTTCTTTATGGAAATTTCTGTTTTTGATAATTTTGAAATCATCGGTATAATCGCCTTTGCCATATCGGGAACAATGGTTGGTATTAAGCGTAAAATGGACATTTTCGGGGTCAATGTACTCGCCATAACCACAGCCTTTGGCGGCGGGTTGATGCGTGATTTGATACTTGGTAAAACGCCGACGACAGTGTTTCAAAACGCCGTTCTTGTAACCCTTGCTGCTTTGCTTGCCAATATCATTTTCACGCTGATATATTTTAATAAACTACATATAAATTTAAATAAAACCTATGATGCGTTGCTTTTTTGGTTTGATACTTTCGGGCTTGCCGCCTTTGTGGTAGACGGAACGATGATAGCTGTGGATGCGGGCTTTCAGGAGAATATGTTTTTGGTCGTATTTACGGGATTTATGTCCGGTGTAGGCGGAGGTGCCTTAAGAGATATACTTGCTAATCAAATGCCCGATATTTTTATCAAGCGTATTTATGCTGTGGCAGCCATAACAGGAAGCTTGTTTATGATGCTGTTGTATAGGCTCTTGCATTCCTGGCAAGCAGCTATGTTGGGCGGTTTTATTATCGTCATTATCCTGCGCTTTCTCGCAGCTCACTTCAAATGGAACTTGCCGAAGATTAACCCTACACAATAAAAATCCTTATTCATATAATATGAATAAGGATTTTTATTTGGCATCCCCGGCGAGAATCGAACTCACGGCCTTTCGCTTAGGAGGCGAACGCTCTATCCTACTGAGCTA
>JBHAQX010000127.1:0-3077 GCA_041830595.1 Evtepia sp. | reverse complement strand
GGAGGTAATGTCAAACTTTGCAATCACAAATTTTTGTAAACCAATGGGGGCAACCCCCTGAGTAGCGGCAAAGAGCTCGCCCAAGGTTCCCGTTATGGCGGCGTAGACAATGGCGACCAGGAAGGGAATCAACACACCCAGCAAAATGGGAATGATTTTAACCATACCTTTGCCAAATACGTTGGCCACGATAATCACGGCAATGGCCAAAAGGGCCAGGGGCCAGTTTTGAGAGGCGTTGCCCACCGCCGTAGGAGCCAGGGAAAGACCGATGAGAATGATAATGGGTCCCACCACAATGGGGGGGAACAGGCGCATGACCCGTTTTGGCCCAACCAGCTTAAACAAAAGGGCCACCAGCATATACAGCAGGCCTGCCACTACCACGCCGCCTAAGGCGTAGGGAAGCTTCTCCTCACCAGTCATTGCGGCAAAGGGGCCCACCTCGGCAGTGCCGATGGCAGAAAAACCACCGAGAAACGCAAAGGAGGAGCCTAGGAAGGCAGGGACACGAAACCCGGTGCAAAGATGAAAGAGCAGGGTGCCAACACCGGCAAACAGCAGTGTAGTTTGAATGCTCAAGGGTAAGCCGTACTGTGCACTTACAATAATGGGTACCAGCACCGTGGCGCCGAACATAGCAAAGAGATGCTGAAAGCCTAAGATAAGCATGCGGGGTAGGCCCAAAAGCTTCGCATCGTAAACCGGGTCATCCCCTAGGCGGATTTTTTTGTTCATGATCAACAACCTTTCTCTCTCAAATCGGTCAAAAATGCGTCGATGTATTGTATCAAAAAGGCAAGGATTTGACAAGTCTTGCCCGGACTTTTACAATAGAAGAATCCGTCGACAAAAATCAAAGATAAAAAATAAAGATAGAAGGAAAGAGAAGGAGGTGGTCGCCTTGCAGAAAAGCAGAATTTTTGCTGGTCTGCTTGCCCTAGTTCTTTTGCTGGCGTTGGCAGCCTGCAAACCGGATGAGGGGGAGAGGCAGGAGGCCGTGGTAGAAGGGGACTGGAATGAGCTGCGTACCGGGGGAACCATTACCGTTCTGCTGGGCGAAGAGCTGGTTCCCATGGAGCTGAATTGTTACATTTGGGGTGTTTTGGCGGCAGAGATGCCAGCTACCTTTGAGAAAGAAGCACTGAAAGCCCAGGCCGTAGCGGCCCGTACCTATACACTCAAAAAAGTAAACGCCGGTAATACCGCCCACCCGGAGGCGGATATCTGCGGAGATTTTCGCTGCTGCCAGGCCTACATCAGTCCCGAGCGGGCAGCAGAGAACTGGGGAGACAATGCCCCCCTCTACCGGGAGAAGCTGCGTCAGGCGGTGGTGGAGACAGGGACCGAGGTGCTCCTCCATGATGGGGCACTGATCAGTGCATTTTTCCATTCCAGTACCTCGGGCAGCACACTAGACTCCGGCCAGGTTTGGATGCAGTCACTCCCCTACCTGCAGCCCGTAGAGAGCCCCGAGGGGGACGAGGTGCCAAACTATCACTCCACCGCCGTCATCTCCGCCCAGGAGGTGAAGCAGACGGTACTGTCCGCTTACTCAAAGGCAGATCTCTCCGGCCCACCGGAGACCTGGTTTCAGAGTGTGGAAACAGGGCCGGGGGGCAGTGTAGTCAGCATTACCATCGGGGGCATTCCCATGAAGGGTGAGGTTGCCCGGAGCCTGTTTAACCTGCGCTCTTCTGCCTTCACCGTTTCGGCAACCCCCGATGAGGTGACTTTTTATGCCACCGGCTTTGGCCATGGTGTGGGCATGAGCCAGTATGGGGCCAATGCCATGGCCTTCGCGGGGAAGGATTACAAAGAGATCCTCACCCACTACTACACCGGGGTAACGCTAGAACCCTGCCCGGAATGGTTTTTGCCCCAACAGCCTGTAGCCCAGGAGACGGAACAGGCGGAAGCCCTTCCAGGCGGTTGTGGACTGACAGAGCCTGTCACTGGGGACTGAAGAAGGGGAAAGGACACCATTCTTGACAAATATGATATAATTGCCGCGAAACGGTCAGTGGACAAAAGCGGTAAATGGCCGCTCTGCAGCGAGGAGAATTTCTCGTTAGCTTAAAACGTAAGAGGGAACTGTTATGACAAAGACATATGATACCATCATTTTGGGCTGTGGCGAGGCAGGCGTATTTGCTGCCTATGAACTGATCCGAGAGAACCCCGGCATGAACATCCTTGTGGTGGATCAGGGGCAGGATATCTATAAGCGCAGCTGCCCCATCATTGCAGGCAAGACCAAGGAGTGCATCAACTGCCCCGTGTGCCACACCATGTGCGGCTTTGGAGGTGCGGGCGCTTTTTCCGACGGAAAGTATAACTTCACCACAGCCTTTGGCGGCTGGCTGACGGACTTTATGCCTCAGGATGAGGTCATGGAGCTCATTGAGTATGTGGACAGAATTAATGTACAGCACGGGGCCACAGATCGGGTCTACTCCACAGACACCCCGGAGGCCAAGGCCCTGCAAAAGAGAGCTCTCGAGCATGACCTTCATCTACTCCAAGCCCGGGTGAAGCATCTGGGAACGGAGAACAACCTGCGTATTCTCACCAATATCTATGAGAGTCTACGAGACAAGGTCTCCTTTGCCTTTAACACAGCGATTCAAACCATTCGTCAGATTGAGGGTGGCTATGCGGTGGACAGTGCCGATGGGGAGAGCTTCCAGTGCAACTGGCTCATCGCCGCTCCCGGCAGATCCGGGGCCGAGTGGTTTTCCAAGCAGTGCCAGCAGTTGGGTCTGAACCTTTTGAACAATCAGATTGACATTGGTGTGCGGGTAGAGCTGCCGGCCATTGTCTTTGAGCATATTACCGATGTGGTCTATGAGTCGAAGCTGATCTATCGCACCAAGCAGTATAACGACCAGGTGCGCACTTTCTGCATGAATCCCTATGGCCATGTGGTGGCGGAGAATGTGGAGGGCGTAAATACCGTCAATGGACACAGCTACTCAGACCCCGCCCTGCGCAGTGAAAACACAAACTTTGCTCTTCTGGTCTCCAACCGCTTTACCAAGCCCTTTGACCAGCCCTACCGCTATGGCAAGCACATT
>JBHAQX010000126.1:0-4765 GCA_041830595.1 Evtepia sp. | reverse complement strand
TCTCTGTCTTTATCGCATTGACAGGAATTCTTAAATATCATCTTCTTTCCGAAAAACTCTAAGACTTTTCCGTCTTTTTGCTCGTGGCATACTTTACAATAGGCGTGTTTGTCTTTGATGTATTCTTTTTCCGCATCGTAGGAATACTCTACATCCTCTATTATTACTTTCTCTAATTCTTTTATCATAGGTGTTCTCCTTTATCGTATTCTTCAAAACTCGGTATATTTGATGCCTTAACCGTTTTTTTATTTCCCTGATCTTTATAAAACCAAGAGAGGATTGTTGCCTTATGGTCTTTGTAGCTCTTTCCTGTGCTTTTGATATAGGCGGATAGCCTTTCTATATAGTTATCAAGTTGTCCGTTCATCGTGATTTGTAAACCTATTATATCTTCTGCTGCTAAAAATACATTTTGAAATGTGCCAAGTCCGTTTTCGCTAAAACTATAATCTCTCTTACTATAATCTCTCTTATTATTATCTATATAGTTAGGGTAAAAATTTCTTACTTCATGAAGTTCATTTTCTTTACTTCTGAGGTTAAAATCTTTTACTTCTGAAGTTAAGTTTTTTGACTTCTGAAAGTCTTTTTCTTTTACCTGCAATATGCTCATAAAGTCTTTGACATAAATGATGTTCGGCTTTCCAAGTCCAAGTCTGACACGCTCAATCAGTCCGATTCCTTTTTTGACATCAAGCTCGTCTAAGGTTTTTATGGCGGTCGGTTTGGACAGTCCTCTTTTTTTCATAATTTCTTCGACTGTGAAATAGATAAATACTCTGCCTTCTTTGTCTATCCAATTATTCTTAAAGGACATTCCTGCTCGTTTTAGAAGCATAGAGTAGAGTATAATTGCTTCAGCGGACAGTCCTCTAAATTCTTCGCCGTCTACCAATATCTCCGGTACTTTAAGAAAGTTAAATCGCTCCGCTTCTTTTTTGTAAATATAGTCAAAGTCCATTTACTTCCTCCTTTCCTTGATTTTTTGCATAGAAAAAGACAACCTGTCGGCTGTCTTTTAATAAAGATGTATTATATTTTTTTGTTCACATCAGAGCAGTTTTCTTTCCCTTATTCTTCCCTTGTTTATGGGAAGCTATCATTTTCTTTCCCTTGATTTTTCCCTTGACAGCTTTCAAAAATGACTTGCAAGGGGATTTCTTTTTATATAAACACTTGGTAGGCTCACCCATTAAAATTTGCACAATATCAAGGTTTATCAAGGATTAAATGGTATACTATGATAGATAACGAAACAGCATATTTTATGCTAATTCAAATTAGAATTTGTCATCCACTATTTCCACAAAAGCCTCCCACCAAAATGATGGAAGGCTTTCTAAACAATTTACCTAAATTCAACAACTCCCTTTCAGACCTGCTTTTTCTTACTTTTAGTATCAAAACAGTATCATTTAGAGAAATTCACTACATCAAAATCGCTAAAACCCACTGTTTTCAAAGCTTCCATAACAGTAACATATTTGCTTCTGTTATTCCCACTCAATCGTGCCAAAGGGCTTCGGTGTCAGGTCATACAGCACCCGGTTCACGCCCTTCACCTCTGCGGTAATCCGCTGGGTCACCACATGAAGCACAGCATAGGGCACCTCTTCAATGGTGGCGGTCATGGCATCCACGGTATTCACCGCCCGCAAAATCACGGGCCAGTCATAGGTACGAACCCCATCTCGCACACCTACCGACTTAAAGTCCGGCACAGCGGTAAAGTACTGCCACACCTTGCCAGCCAGGCCGGCCTTAGAGAACTCCTCCCTCAAAATGGCGTCGGACTCCCGTACCGCCTCCAGCCGATCCCGGGTAATCGCCCCCAGGCAGCGCACCCCAAGACCAGGCCCTGGGAAGGGCTGGCGATACACCATATCGTCGGGCAGACCCAGTGCCTTGCCACAGGCCCGTACCTCGTCCTTAAAGAGCATTTTCAGGGGCTCCACCAGGGCAAAATCAAGATCCTCGGGCAGACCGCCCACATTATGGTGGGCCTTCACACCCTTCACCGTCTTGGTACCAGACTCGATGATATCGGGATAAATGGTCCCCTGGGCCAAAAACTCCACGCCGGAGAGTTTTCTCGCCTCTTCCTCAAAGACGCGAATGAACTCTGCGCCGATAATCTTGCGCTTCTCCTCCGGATCCACGACCCCAGCCAGCTTATCCAGAAAACGATCCACCCCATCCACGTACACAAGGTTTGCATCCATCTGGTCACGGAATACCTGCACCACCTGCTCCGGCTCGCCCTTACGCAATAGGCCGTGGTTCACATGCACACAGGTGAGCTGCTTGCCAATGGCACGGATCAGCAGGGCTGCCACAACAGAGGAATCCACACCGCCGGACAGAGCCAACAGCACCTTTCTATCCCCCACCTGATTGCGGATGAGGGCAATCTGGTCGGCAATAAAGTTCTCCATATTCCAATTCTTCTGGGCCCCGCACAGGCCAAACACAAAGTTTGAAATGGCCTCCAAACGTGCCCCTTCCTCCACAGGCCAGGGCTCGTCCCCATTGTGGTCAGCCTGCAACACAGGCATCGGGGCATTGCAAATCTCCTTGGCCACGTCAATGGCCACTCCATCCACCACCCGGTTGGGGCCACCATTTAAAATGATTCCCTTCACATTGGGCAGAGCATTGAGTTCCTCCAGGGTAATATCATGGGGATGAATCTCACTATAAACACCAAGTGCCCGGATCTCCCGGGCCAGACGGGCATTTTCCTCACTGCCCAAATCCAAAATGACAATCATATCCTGCTTCATTGCGTTTCCTCCAAACGATCAGCTGAATTTCGTGTTTCATTATAGTACAACTCGGCCCAAACTGCAAGAAAAAAGGTGCGAACAACCATTTTGCTGTTCGCACCCTTTCTTATTCTTCCTCTGCGCCTTCCCAAGGTGGCAGAGTCTCCTCTTGGGAGCGCTCCACCGCATCCACCTCCAGGACAAGCTCCTCTTCGATTTCCTCCGGAACCGGTACCCCGGCGTGCATGGCCGCCCACTGTTCCTTGGTCACCAAAAGCTGTCTCGGCTTTGAGCCCTCAAAGGGCCCCACAATGCCTCTGTCCTCCATCTGATCCACTAGGCGGGCAGCCCTGGCATAGCCCAACTTCAGCCTGCGCTGGAGCATGGAGACCGAGGCCTGGCCCAGTTCCAACACAATATCCACCGCAGCTGGAAGCAGGTCATCATAACCCTCCTCTTCTCCGGTAGAAACGGCAGTCGCCCCGTTTTGGCCCTTACTGCCCTTCCCCGTTTCCGCTGCGTGCTGTTCAATTTCCTGGAGCACGGCCTCATCGTAGTCCGTGCTGCTGCTCTCCTTAATGAAGGAGACCACCGAGGCCACTTCTGCATCATCGATCAAGCAGCCCTGCACACGCAGGGGCTTTCCGGCCCCCAAGGGGAACCAGAGCATGTCTCCCTTGCCCACCAGCTTATCCGCCCCCTGGGTGTCCAAAATAATGCGGGACTCCAGGGAGGATGCCACAGCAAAGGCAATTCTCGAGGGAATGTTGGCCTTCATCAGGCCCGTGATCACATCGGCCGAGGGCCTTTGTGTGGCGATAATCAGATGCATGCCCGCTGCACGGCCCATCTGGGCCACTCGGCAGATGGACTCTTCCACCTCTTTGGCCGCCACCAGCATGAGATCCGCCAACTCATCAATGACAATGACGATTTGGGGCAACTTTTGCAGCTCCTCCTGCTTCTCGGCATAGCTGTTGTAAGAGGCCAGCTCTCGCACGCCCACCTCGGAGAACATACGGTAGCGCTTCATCATCTCCGTCACGGCCCACTGGAGGGCACCGGCGGCCTTTTTCGGGTCCGTCACCACGGGAATCAGCAGATGGGGAATGCCGTTGTAGATCCCCAGCTCCACCATCTTGGGGTCAATCATAATCAGGCGCACCTCTTCCGGGGCCGCCTTATAGAGCATACTGATAATCAAGGAGTTGGTGCAGACGGACTTACCGGAGCCTGTGGTACCCGCAATCAACAGGTGGGGCAACCGGGCTGCATCCCCAATGATGTAGTTACCGCCGATGTCTTTGCCCACGGCAAAGGAGACCTTGGATTTGTGACCGGTAAACTCCTCAGAAGAGAGCACCTCTCGGATTTTCACTGCCGTAATCACCTGGTTTGGCACCTCAATGCCCACCAGAGAAATTTTCCCCGGTACCGGGGCAATGCGAACGCTGGACGCCCCCAAGGCCAGGGCAATGTCATCGGCCAGGTTGGTCAGACGGTTCAGGCGTACCCCCTGCTCCAGCTCCACCTCGTAGCGGGTGATAGAGGGACCACGCACCGCCCCCACAATCCGGGCCTCAATCCCAAAGGACAGAATCGTATCGGACAGGCGCTTTTGTATCCCTGCCAGCTCCTCCTCCACGGCTCCACTGGCCGTTTCAGCCCCCGCCTGGAGTAGCTCAATGGAGGGGTACTGGTAGGCGTGGACCACTTCCAGATTGCTGCTGGCATCCCGGGCCACGCTCTCCTGATGCTCCCGAATGATCTCTTTCTTTTCACTCTTGGTCAGTTCCTTTTCCACCAGAGGCGCTTCTGGTTCCAAGGGAAGTTCCTCTGGTTCCAGCAGGCTTGTCACCGACTCCGGGTCCGGGGCAACAAAGGGTGGGTTGGCGGTTTTTGCTACCGGAGCGGGGATCGCCTCCTCTGGATCAGGCTGGACAGGCTTCCCCTGCTTCAGCTCTTGGACCACTTCATCCGGACGCTTTACCTTTGAC
>JBHAQX010000125.1:0-9324 GCA_041830595.1 Evtepia sp. | reverse complement strand
CGAAGAATAAGAGAATTGAGATCGGCCTTACCTATATCTTTGGTATTGGGCGCACCAGCGCCACCAAAATTCTCGAAACTACCGGGATTAACCCAGACACCCGTGTGAAGGATCTCACCGAGGCCGATGAGGCCGCACTGCGCGAAGAGATCAGCCGCAACTACTCCGTGGAGGGCGATCTGCGCCGCGATGTAGCAATGGACATTAAGAGACTCAACGAGATTGGCTGCTATCGTGGCCTGCGTCATCGTAGAGGTCTGCCTGTCCGCGGTCAGCGCAGCAAGACAAACGCTCGTACCCGTAAGGGTCCCAAGCGCACTGTCGCCAATAAGAAGAAGTAAGGGAGGGAGAGTAACGAATGGCAAGTCCGAAAAAGAAGGTTGTCAGAAGACGCCGTGAACGTAAGAACATTGAGAAGGGTGCCGTACATATCCGCTCTTCCTTCAATAACACCATGGTAACCGTGACCGACACCAACGGGAACGCCCTGTCCTGGGCTTCCTCCGGCGGTTTGGGGTTCCGTGGTTCCCGTAAGTCCACTCCTTATGCAGCTCAGACCGCAGCAGAGACTGCTGCTAAGGCCGCTATGGAGCATGGACTCAAGAGCGTAGAGGTGTACGTTAAGGGCCCAGGATCAGGCCGTGAGGCTGCAATCCGTGCCCTGCAGGCTGTGGGTCTGGAAGTTACCATGATCAAAGACGTAACCCCCATCCCCCATAACGGCTGCCGTCCACCCAAGAGACGTCGCGTCTGACCAAGGAAAGGAGAATATAAGATATGGCTAAAAATATGCAACCTGTGGCCAAACGCTGTAAGGTCCTGGGTATTTCTCCTACCGTGATGGGATACTCCAAGAAGGAGACCACCCGGAATCCCGGCGGTCAGATGAGAAAGAAAAAGAGCGAATATGCACTGCAGCTTCATGAGAAGCAGAAGGTTAAGTTTGTCTACGGCATTCTGGAGAAGCAGTTCCGTGGCTACTACGACAAGGCCAGCAGAATGCCCGGTAAAACCGGTGAGAATCTGCTTGTGCTGGTTGAGCGCCGTCTGGACAATGTAGTGTATCGTCTTGGTTTCGCCATGACCCGCCGTGAAGCACGTCAGCTGGTCAATCATGGCCATTTCACTGTCAATGGCCAGAGAGTAAACATTCCCTCTTACCTGGTTAAGCCCGGTGAGGTGATTGAGGTTCTGGAGAAGAGCCGTTCCTCTGTCAAGTTTAAGAGACTGACCGGTGAGGATGCTGTGATGGTAACCCTGCCCCAGTGGCTGGAGCGTGAGAAGAATACGCTCAAGGGTACTGTGACAAAAATGCCCGCTCGTGAGGACATTGATATGCCAATCCAGGAGCACCTGATCGTCGAGTTGTACTCCAAATAATTGATACCCTCGGCAGAAAACCGGAATGACGATACGACGAAGACCTCGTCGCCTCAAGAAGGAGGGTAACACATGGTAGAAATTGAGAAGCCACGCATTGAATGTATTGAAAAACCCGGAGATAGTTCTTATGGCAAGTGCGTTGTAGAACCCCTGGAGCGTGGCTATGGCACGACTTTGGGTAACTCCCTGCGCCGAATTTTGCTATCCTCTTTGCCAGGAACTGCGGTTACGAGCATCAAAATCGCAGGGGTCCAGCATGAGTTTAGCTCTGTTCCTGGGGTGAAGGAAGATGTAACGGAAATCGTTTTGAATGTGAAGGGCATCATTGCCAAGCTTCACAGTGAAGGCGTAAAAACCGTTTACATTGAGGCAAGTGGTGAAGGTGTCATCACTGCCGGCGACATTAAGGCCGACAGTGAAGTGGAGATATTAAACCCCGAACACCATATTGCGACCCTCGGTCCCGATGCCAACTTCAATATGGAGCTGACTCTGTCCCACGGCAGAGGGTACGTTCCTGCCGATCGGAATAAATCACAGCAGACTATCATTGGGGTGATCCCTGTGGACTCTGTGTATACACCGGTTCGCAAAGTGAACTATACCGTGGAAAACACTCGCGTAAAGGACTTAACTGACTTTGATAAGTTGACCCTAGAGGTATGGACAAACGGCACAATCGCTGCCCGAGATGCCGTGTCTCTTGGTGCAAGAATTCTTTGCGACCACTTTATGCTCTTCACCGACCTGTCGGAAACCATGGGGACCAAGTCCACTGTGGTGGAAAAGGCCGAGGCCCAGCGGGATAAGGTGCTGGAGCTGACCATTGAAGAGCTGGACCTCTCGGTCCGTAGCTTTAACTGCCTTAAGCGTGCCAACATCAACACCGTGGAGGATTTGATTTCCAAGACAGAAGATGAGATGATGAAGGTGCGCAACCTGGGTCGAAAGTCCTTGGAAGAGGTTATCAATAAGCTGGCAATGATGGGGTTGTCCCTGGCCAGTGAGGAAAACTGACTTTATCCCGAACCCTGTCAAAGGCTTCTGCTTTTGACCTAGAGAAAAGCTGAAGGGAGCTGAAACATATGCCCGGAACCCGTAAACTCGGTAAGCCTACCGATCAGCGTATGGCTATGCTGAGAGCAATGGTGACTTACCTGCTTGAGAATGGTCGCATTAAGACGACCATTACACGTGCAAAAGAAGTGCAGCCCATGGCCGAGAAGATGATTACTCTGGCCAAGAAGGGCGATCTGGCTGCTTACCGCCAGGCGCTGTCCTTTATCACCAAAGAAGATGTGGCACATAAGCTGTTCCATGAAATTGCGGATAAGTACACCACTCGTGATGGTGGCTATACCCGTATTGTGCGCATGGGCCCCCGCAGAGGCGACGCTGCGGAAATGGCACTGATTGAATTGGTGTAATCTAAGCCTGCATGGATTGAAAAGCCCCCTAAAGTATCACTACTTTAGGGGCTTTTGCTTTTTTTAGAGGCCTGTGCTATAGTGGTAAGTACAATTCATGAAAAAGGGAGGAGAAACCATGAAGATTTTATTTGTCAATGCCTGTGTCAGAGGCGAGGAGTCAAATACCTTAAAACTATGTCGGGCCGCACTAGAGGAGTTGCAGGTTAAGTATAAGAATGCCGTGGTAGAAGAGGTGGATTTAAATCGAGAGCGCCCAGAACCGCTGCACCCAGAATATGTGAAGGAGCGCAGTGCTCTCCATGCGGCCAAAGCCTATGATAACCCCATCTTTAACTATGCCCGCCAGTTTGCGGCAGCAGATTTGATTTTAATTGGTGCGCCTTATTGGGACTTAGCCTTTCCAGCCATTTTGAAAATTTATCTAGAACGTATCTGCGCTGTGGATGTAAGCTTTGCCTATAGTGCAGAGGGACGGCCTTATAGCCTTTGCAAAGCTCAAAAGCTACTCTATGTGACCACAGCAGGAGGCCCCATTGCGCCATTCAACTTGGGATTTGACTATATCAAGGGCCTCTGTGATGCCTTTTTTGGCATACCCGAGGTGATTGACTTTGATGTGCGTAACTTAGATATGGTAGGTGCTGATATGGCGGCTGCTATGGCAGAGGGAGAGGAAAGAATTCGCAATCTGGTAAAAAACCTTTCGTAAATATGCCATATAGCTGTCATATTTTTCTGTTATAGTATAAAAAAAAGGTGAATAGGAAAGGGGCGAATGGGATGTTGGAACTACCGGAGAGCTACACCATTGCAAGGCAGTTAAGGGAAACGGTGCTGGGAAAAACCATTGGGTTTGTACAAGCGGCCCAGAGTCCCCATGGCTTTGCTTTTTACTGGGGAGAACCAGCTGCTTACCCAGAAATGCTTTTGGACAAGCAGATTACGGATGCCTATGCTTTGGCTGGGTTTATTGAGATCTGCGCAGAGGATCGGCGGCTACTTCTAGGAGACGGAGTTAACTTACGGTACCTAGCGCCGGGAGAAGTTCCACCAAAGAAGCACCAACTTTATTTGCGCTTCACCGATGGCAGTGCCTTGGTCTGTACGGTACAGATGTATGGGGCGTTGCTGGCCTTTCCGGCAGGTGGCTATGAAAACCCCTACTACCAGGCAGCTTTGGAGAAACCGTCGCCTCTTAGCAAAGAATTCGACCAGGCCTATTTTGCCACGCTTCTAGGCGAAGCCGATCCGAAAAAAAGCGTGAAGGCCTTCCTGGCGACCCAGCAGCGCATTCCAGGTTTAGGGAATGGCTGCCTACAGGATATTTTATGGAACGCAAAGATAAATCCCCAGTCTAAGCTGGGGAAACTTTCAAATTCAGCCTTGGAGTCGATTTATCCCAGTCTCCGCTCTACGTTGCAGGAAATGGCAGGAGGGGGAGGGCGCGATACGGAAAAGGACCTCTTTGGCAGGCCAGGGGGCTATCCCAGTATTCTTTCAGCTAAAACCCTTGCCTATCCCTGCCGCCGTTGTGGTGGAGGACTTTTGCGCAAGGCATATATGGGAGGAAATGTTTACTTCTGTCCCAGTTGTCAGCCAAATATTTCATAAAAAAGGAACCCGCCAGCTACCCATTGGGACTGGCGGGTTCTTTCTGACAAAAGTATCAGAACAGTATCCTTTTTGTTACGAAACAGCGATAAAAATAACAATATAAATCAAATTGAAGATAACTATTGAAACTCGTTGCATTTTGTGGAACAATAGACAAACGCAAGTCAAAAAATGTGTGGCAGTAAGGACGGCCACATCATTTTTATCGCCAAATAGCAGTCTAGTGTAAAGTGTTTTCGCCTGCGTAGAAGAGGAGATCGTGGAGAGTCTATGAGCTTTAGCAGCTTAGAGTTTTTATTCATATTTCTCCCAGTGTTTTTGGGGGTTTATTATATTGTGCCGGCTGCCCATCGGAATTGGCCTTTGCTTGTTGGCAGTCTGCTGTTTTATAGTTATGGTGTGAGAGCCCATCCCTGGGTAATCCTATTATTTCTGTTGCTCATTACGGCAGTCTACGGGGCGGGTTGTCTACTTCGGCCAGGGGAAAAAAAGCGCAGGCAAGTGCTTGCGCTTATGCTTTCTCTGCTAATTGGCTGCCTTTTGGCCTTTAAGTATTTGGGTTTGTTTACAGGGAAAAGCATTATTTTCCCTTTGGGTATTAGCTTTTATACCTTTCAACTTGCCGCTTATTTGCTGGATGTCTATTGGAAGCGAATTCCCTATGAGCGCAACTATATCACCTTCCTCACGGCTATGGCAATGTTTCCAAAACTTATTTCCGGACCAATCACACCCTATGAGAATCTGTCACGCCAGCTGATGCAGAGAACCTTTGCCTGGCAGCGGTTCGACTATGGCCTACGTGATTTTGTTTTGGGCTTGGGAATGAAGGTGTTACTGGCGGACCAGATTGGTCATGTATGGTATCAGGTGCAGGCCATCGGTTTTGACAGCATATCTACCCCATTGGCTTGGCTGGGGATTGTCAGCTTTGCCCTTCAGCTCTATTACGACTTTTATGGATATTCACTCATGGCAATTGGTTTGGGAAGAATGATTGGCTTTCGCCTGCCGAAAAACTTTGTTACCCCTTATGCGTCCCGTAGTGTGGCCGAGTTTTGGCGGCGCTGGCACATTACCTTGGGAAAGTGGTTTTTGGACTATGTTTACATCCCCTTAGGGGGGAGTAAGCATGGAAAAAAGCTAGAATTGCGCAACCTTTTGATTGTGTGGCTCCTGACTGGCCTTTGGCATGGAAGTACGATCAATTTTCTTTTATGGGGCCTATACCTCTTTGTATTTCTCGCCATTGAAAAGCTTTGGATTGGGAGGTATCTAGAAGAGAGCCGCTTTGTTTCCCATGTATATCTTATTGTGGTGATTGTATTAGGGTGGATGTTCTTTGCCATTACGGATGTGAGCCAGATTGGCGTCTACGTGACACGACTGTTTCCTTTTTTTGGTCACCCTGCGGGCGGAATCAAGGACTTTCTGCGGTTGGCCCAGCCTGTGGCGGGCTCTCTCATTGTCGGGTCTCTCATTGCCTTTCCTTGGTTCATTCGTGTGTGGGACCGGCTGCGGCAAGGTCATGTTGGAACCATCTGCCTGTTGGTTATTTTTTGGCTGTCCGCCTATTGTCTATCCGCCGGACTTAACGATCCCTTTTTGTACTTTAGTTTTTAAGGAGGAGACCCCTGTTGAAATGGATTAAGCAACCGTCCACTCTGCTGCTTTGTCTGCTTGTGGCTACATCGATCGCAATGACAGGGGTAGGGCTTTTGCTCAAATATACAGTAGGGAAGAGTAGCAGCTTGGTGCAGGAAACCATGGCTATTGCCGTTCCTTTTCTTTACATACGTGGAGAACCCCAGCTGGGCACCGAGGGGCAACCGGATAAAGGAGTCATTCGCCCTGGGGCAATATCGGTAGATCCGGACTTTATCGGCCCCATGCCTTCCGGAGAGAAGCCCGAAAACCCGCTGCCGGGGCCAGGTTCTACCATACCCCTGCCAGGTCCAGAGTTTGAACGGGTGGAGGAGTCCTACTTTGATGATGTTCTCTTTGTGGGCGACTCCCGCATTGAGGGGCTTAAGCTCTACGCTCGCCTTGGGAAAGCAGACTACTTCGCAAATCAAGGCATGTCGGTGTTTAACCTGTTTGAGAAAACCCTGTCGGACAATGGTTTTTCAGAGCAAACCTTAAGTAGCCTTTTGCATCAGCGGAAATACAAAGTAATCTATCTCTCTCTAGGAATCAACGAGATGGGCTATCCCCATGCCTCCCTGGAGAAGCAATATGCAGAAGCAATCCAAGCGCTTCGTAGCCTTGCGCCGGATTCCTATTTGGTTTTAATGGGGAACCTGGGTGTAACCCGGAGTAAGGCAGAGGGGACCTCCTATCTTTCCCTGGAAAACGTGAAATTCATCAACAATTTGATTGCATCCTTTGCAGACAACAAAACGATTTTTTACATTGACCCCAGCCCTCCATTCTCTGACGCAGAGGGGTATCTTCTGCCAGAAATGACCGGGGATGGTGTACACCCCTACGCAACGGGGTATCGGGCCTGGTCGGAATGGCTTAAGGACTATGGTCTAATCATAGGAGAGAAGAAATGAAAAAAGCGCATCCGGGGAGTGAACTCCAGCGGATGCGCTTTTGATAGATAGATGGAAAGAAAAAGAAAAAGCCTCTTGACAAAAAGAGGCTCATCTGATAGAATCAGAAAGATATTTAGCAGAAAAAAAGGCTAAAAACCCATTTATTCTAGTATAGCAGTTCTGTTATACAAAGGCAAGAGGGAAATGAAAGAAAATACCACGCGTCCGGGTGTGCGGAATTGCAGACCCCTTGGCGCGACAGCGATCGACGGAAACAGACAGGGCAGAATGCGAGCCTTTATTCCGTCGGTTCTTTGCCTTTAAAAGCCAATGTCCAATGTTACAAAAGGCAGATCGATTCATTGAGAGGAATGGTCATGGAACATGGTTAAAGATGTTGTTTACGGAAAAACCCTGCGAAAGAGCTATGCCCGGCATGCAGAAGTGCTAGACATGCCAAATCTGCTGGAGATCCAAAAGAAATCATATCAGTGGTTTTTGGAAACTGGTCTTCAGGAGGTATTTAAAGACGTTGCCGCCATTAGCGATTATGCGGGCAATTTGGAGCTGTCATTCATTGATTTTTCCATGGATGAGAGCCCCAAATACAGCGTAGAAGAGTGCAAGGCTAGAGATGCAACCTATGCGGCTCCAATCAAGGTGCGGGTACGTTTGCGCAACAAGGAGACCGAGGAGATCAAAGAGCAGGAAATCTTCATGGGTGATTTCCCTCTTATGACCCGTGGTGGCACCTTTATCATCAATGGTGCGGAACGTGTCATTGTCTCTCAGATTGTCCGCAGCCCTGGCACCTACTATTCCCGCAATGCGGACAAGGCGGACAATATCACCTATTCCGTTACCGTAATTCCTTATAGAGGCGCCTGGTTGGAGTATGAGACTGATCTCTCCGACGTATTCAACGTGCGCATTGATAAGAACCGTAAGCTGCCTGTCACTTGCCTCATTCGTGCAGTTGGCCCTCAGACTGATGCGGAAATTTTGGAGATGTTCGGTGAAGAGCCCCTTCTGCTCTCCACCTTAGAGAAGGATACCTGCAAGACAAAGGAAGAGGCCCTGCTGGAGGTATACCGCAAACTGCGTCCCGGAGAACCTCCCACGGTGGATTCCTCCCAGCAGCTGCTGAACACCCTGTTTTTTGATGTGCGTCGTTATGACCTCTCTGCCGTCGGCCGCTACAAGTTCAATAAAAAGCTTAACCTGTGGACTCGTCTGAGTGGACACAGACTTGCCCTGCCCATTGTTGACCCTCGTACGGGTGAAATCTTGGCAGAGCCAGGAGAGCTCATTGACCGGGAGCGGGCCAAGGAGCTGGAGAACCGCGGCGTCTGTGAGGCTGTGCTGGATCTGGACGGTCGTCAGGTGAAGATTTTCTCCAACAAAATGGTGGAGCTTGCCCCCTTTGTCTCCTTTGATCCCGAGGAAATTGGGATCAATGAGCGGGTTTGGTTTCCTGTGCTGCAGGAGCTGCTGGAGGAGTTTAAGGGTGACGAGGAAGGCCTGAAAACAGCCATTAAGCAGAGAGTCGATCAGTTGATTCCAAAGCACATCATTGTAGATGATATGATGGCTTCTATCAACTATCTTTGCAGCCTTTCCCATGGGGTGGGTGTGCCCGATGACATTGACCATCTGGGCAACCGCCGCCTGCGTAGTGTGGGCGAACTGCTGCAGAACCAGTTCCGTATTGGCTTTAGCCGAATGGAGCGTGTGATTCGTGAGCGTATGACCATTCAGGATTTGGATATTGTTACACCCCAGAGCCTGATTAATATTCGGCCTGTAACAGCGGCGATCAAGGAGTTCTTTGGCTCCTCCCCCTTGTCTCAGTTTATGGACCAGACCAACCCTCTGGCAGAACTGACCCACAAGCGGCGCATGTCGGCCCTGGGCCCTGGCGGTCTGTCCAGAGATCGTGCCTCCTTTGACGTGCGTGACGTCCACTACAGCCACTATGGTCGTATGTGCCCCATTGAAACACCGGAAGGACCGAACATTGGCCTGATTTCCTACCTGGCCTCTTACGCTCGAATCAACCGTTTTGGCTTTATTGAGGCACCCTATCGCAAGGTGCAAAAAGAGGACGGCTTCATCACCGACGAGATTGAATATATGACAGCGGACATTGAGGACGAGTACATTGTCGCCCAGGCAACGGAGCCTGTGGATGAGAAGGGCTGTCTGGTCAATGCTCGTATTACCTGCCGCCATCGAAACGAGATTATCGAGGTAGACCGGGAGCATGTGGATTACATTGACGTATCTCCCAAAATGATGGTCTCCATTGCGACGGCTATGATTCCCTTTCTGGAAAATGACGACGCCAACCGTGCCCT